>NZ_PQHY01000169.1:0-1114 GCF_003385175.1 Amycolatopsis ruanii | reverse complement strand
CTAGTGTCCTGAGTCGTTAATTCGAGTTCAGCTGTAGGGTGCGGCATGCCGAATCCGAAGCTGCCTGAGTTGGCCTTGTCCGTTGATGAGGCACAGACGTTGCGGAACTGGGTGCAGCGGCGGAAGACGGCTCAGGCGTTGGCGTTGCGGTCGCGGATCGTGCTGCGGTGCGCCGAGGGCGGCTCGAACAGCGAGATCGCCGCGGAGTTGGGCGTCGGGCGCGCGATGGTCGCGAAATGGCGTTCCCGGTTCGTGGCCCAACGACTGGACGGCCTGGTCGACGAGCCACGTCCGGGGCGCCCGCGCACGATCACCGACGAGCAGGTCGAGGCGGTGATCACCAAGACGCTGGAGTCCACGCCGGCGAATGCGACGCACTGGTCGACCCGGTCGATGGCTGCGGAGTCCGGGTTGACCCAGACCGCGGTGACCCGGATCTGGAATGCGTTCGGTCTGCAGCCGCATCGCCGTGAGGCGTGGAAGTTGTCCAAGGATCCGTTGTTCGTGGACAAGGTCAAGGACGTGGTCGGGCTTTACCTCGCGCCGCCGGAGCGGGCGGTGGTGCTGTGCGTGGACGAGAAGTCCCAGATCCAGGCGCTCAACCGCACCGCCCCGATCCTGCCGATGATGCCGGGAACGCCGCAGCGTGCCACGCACGACTACACCCGCCACGGCACCTCCAGTCTGTATGCCGCACTGGACATCGCCACCGGCAAGGTCATCGGCCGGCTGCACGCGCGGCATCGTGCGATCGAGTTCAAGAAGTTCTTGATCGCCATCGACAACGAAGTACCCGCGGACCTGGCAGTGCATCTGGTTATGGACAACGTCTCGACCCACAAGACCCCGGTGATCAAACGCTGGCTGGCAGCTCACCCGCGGTTCACCGTGCACTTCACTCCGACCTCGAGTTCCTGGCTCAACCTCGTCGAACGCTGGTTTTCCGAGCTGACGACCAAAAAACTCCAACACGGCAGCCACACCAGCGTCCACGCGCTCAATCGCGACATCCGCGCATGGATCGAGACCTGGAACAACGAACCACGGCCCTACGTCTGGACCAAGACCGCCGACCAGATCCTTGACTCCATCGCACGCTACTGCACGCGAATTA
>NZ_PQHY01000168.1:0-1125 GCF_003385175.1 Amycolatopsis ruanii | reverse complement strand
CAGCTAGCTGTTGCGGGTCATGACGTTGGTGTCGGCTGCGGGGGCTTGAGACGAGGGGACGGGTCTTTCGGCGGCAGGATGAGAAGTGCGACCCACTCATCCGCCGAGAGAAAGACCCGTCCATGCACCACCGTAATGCCCCGCTGTCCGTCGAGGGCCGTCGCCGGCTCGTGCAGCGTTGCCAGACCCGCCCGATCGCCCATGTCGCCGCCGAGATGGGCATCTCGCGGCAATGCGCCTCCAAGTGGGTCAACCGCTGGCGCCGCTACGGTGAGACCGGTCTGCTCGACCGCCCGAGCGTGCCGCACCGCCATCCCACCGCCACCCCAGCCGAGGTCGTGGCCCGGATCGAGCAGCTACGGCGACAGCGGAAATGGTCCGCCCGTCGCATCGCCACCGAGCTGGCCGCCGAAGGCGTGACCATCTCGGTTCGCACCGTCGGCCGCCACCTGCTGCAGCTGGGTCTCAACCGGCGCCGGTTCCTCGATCCCACCGGCGCCACCAACCGGGCGCCCCAGCGGATCATCGCCCGCTGGCCCGGGCACATGGTCCACCTGGATGTGAAGAAGACCGGCCAGATCCCCGACGGCGGCGGCTGGCGCGTCCACGGCAAGGGCAGCGACCAGGACCGTCTGGTCGCCCGCGGCAAGACCCGCGGTCAGCGGGCCCGCTACACCTACCTGCACTCCGCCATCGACGGCTACTCCCGCCTGGCCTACACCGAAGCCCTGCCCGACGAGAAGGCCCGCACGGCGATCGGGTTCGTCCACCGCGCGCGGGCGTTCTTCGCCCGCCACGGCTTCACCCACATCCACCGCCTGGTCACCGACAACGGCTCCTGTTACCGCGCCCGCGACTTCGCCACCGTCCTACGCGGCGCCCGCCACCAGCGGATCACGCCCTACACCCCACGCCACAACGGCAAGGTCGAGCGCTACAACCGGATCCTGGCCGAAGAGTTCCTCTACGCCCGGGTCTGGACCAGCGAGCAGGAACGCACCGAGGCGTTAGCGATCTGGAACATCCACTACAACTACCATCGACCACACACTGCTGCCGGAGATCAGCCACCCGCGACCCGGCTCCACACCGGCGTCACCAATGTCACGGCCTCATACAGCTAGC
>NZ_PQHY01000167.1:0-1272 GCF_003385175.1 Amycolatopsis ruanii | reverse complement strand
GGGTCTATCCCGTGATCGGTGTTTCTGGCGGTTCGGTTAGTAGGTTTCGGCGGCCGGCCAGCGGTCACCGAAGGTGATGGCGAAGGCGTTGAGTACGGGTTTCCAGCGCATCGTCCATCGGGCGCGGCCTGTGCCGGTGGGGTCCAGGCTGCGGGTCACAAGGTACAGGCACTTCAGGGCGGCCTGCTCGGTTGGGAAGTGGCCGCGGGCTCGCACCGCCCGCCGGTAGCGGGCATTGAGCGATTCGATCGCGTTGGTCGAGCAGATCATTTTTCGGATCTCGACGTCGTAATCGAGGAACGGCACGAACTCGGTCCAGGCGTTGCGCCACAGTCGGACCAGCGCCGGATACTGCGCAGACCATTTGTCGTCCAGTTCCTGCAACGCCACTTCCGCCGCTGTCGCGTTGGGGGCCTCGTACATGGCTTTGAGGTCCCGTTTGAGCGCGTCGGTGTATTTCCGGGAGGTGAGCCGGAACGAATTGCGGATGAGGTGGATGATGCAGGTTTGCACGATCGCGGCCGGCCAGACTTGTTCCACCACCTCGGGCAAGCCTTTCAAACCGTCGCAGACGAGGAAGAACACGTCCTTCACGCCGCGGTTTTTCAGATCGACCAGGACGCTCATCCAGAACTTGGCGCCCTCGCCGCCGCTGCCCGCCCACAGGCCGAGCACGTCCTTACGGCCGTCCACGGTGACACCGATGGCGGCGTAGAAAGGCCGGTTGGCCACCTGGCTGTCGCGGACCTTGACCACGATCGCGTCGATGAACACCGCGGCGTAGACGACGTCGAGCGGACGGCTGGCCCAGTCCTGCATCTCCGCCACGACCTTGTCGGTGATGCGGGAGATCGTTTCCTTGCTCACCGACGCGCCGTAGATCTCGGCGAAATGCGCCGAGATTTCACCGGTGGTCATCCCCTTCGCATACAGGGACAGCACGATCTCGTCCACATCGGTGAGCCGACGTTGCCGCTTCTTCACAATCTGCGGCTCGAACGTGGATTCCCGATCCCGCGGAACCTCGATCTCCACCTCGCCGGCCGCGTCCGAGAGCACCGTCTTCTTCCGGGTCCCGTTACGCACATTCGCCGAATCACGCCCCGGCTCGGCACGATGCTTCTCATGTCCGAGGTGCTCGGTCATCTCCTCATTCAGCGCGGTTTCCAACACGTTCTTGGTGAACAGCTTCAACAGCCCGTTCGGGCCGGTCAGCTCCAGCCCCCGCTGCCGGGCCTCGGCCACCATCGCCACCGCAGCGGCCTGCTCCGG
>NZ_PQHY01000166.1:0-1322 GCF_003385175.1 Amycolatopsis ruanii | reverse complement strand
CGCCGGCACCACCTCACCCCTCATTCCCCCGCCTCCCGCGCCCGGCAGGCCGCGCCCACCGGGCAGGTCTCGCCCTCGGCGGTGCAGGCCGCGCGGTCGCACAGGCGGCACAGGCGGTCGGCCTCGGGGAGTTGCTCGTAGGCCGCCGTCAGCAGCTTTCCGGCCAGCTCCGCGAACACCTCCCGCTCCCGTTCGTCGAGCGCGGCCGCCAGCGAGCCGAGCCGTCCGCCGCGCTCGGCGAGGATCCGCGCGGCCGCCTCGGCGCCCATCGGCGTCAGGTGCACGGCGACCGCCCTGGCGAGCGTGGGCCGCCGCTCCACCAGGCCCCGCCGCTCCAGCACGTCCACCATCCGCGCCGCGGCGGGCTGGCTCAGCCCCACCCTCCGCCCCAGCTCCGTCACCGACAGCCCGGGCGCGGTGGACAGCACCACCAGCGCCGCCGAACCGCTCACGCTGGTGCCAGCGGCGGCGGTCGCGTCGGTGAGGGCGAGGTCGTTCACCGTCAGCGCGAGCGCGCCGAGGAGATTCGCCAGCCGCTCATCATGCATGACTCATGCATAGTTCATCGGGGTGGGATCCGCAAGTCGGCGGCGTGAACACGAATAACCGGCGCGTGCGGGGGAAGCCCTCCGTCTGCGTACGCGTACCGAAATGCAACTTTCCTTCGTTTCCCAAGGAGATCTCTGTGTTCCGACACACGAAACTGCTGCAGTTCGAGGCGAAGCCGGAGCGTCCGGACCCGTATTACGCCCGGAAGCTGCAGGAGCTGATCGGTGGTGCCTACGGTGAGATGACGGTGACGATGCAGTACCTGTTCCAGGGCTGGAACTGCCGCATCGAGGGCAAGTACAAGGACCTGATCATGGACACCGCGACCGAGGAGATCGGTCACGTGGAGATGCTGGCCACCATGGTCGCCCGCCTGCTGGAAGGCGCCCCCGCCACCGCCACCGCCGAAGCCGCCAAAGACCCGGTGATGGCCGCGGTGCTGGGCGGGATGGACCCGCAGCAGGCCATCGTCGCCGGCGGCGGCGCCATGCCGGCGGATTCCAACGGCACGCCGTGGAACGGCAAGTACATCGTGGCCTCCGGCAACCTGCTGGCCGACTTCCGGGCCAACGCCGCCGCCGAGGCGCAGGGCCGGTTGCAGACCGCGCGGCTGTACAACATGACCGACGACCCGGGCGTGAAGGAAATGCTGAAGTTCAACCTGGCCCGCGACACCGTGCACCAGAAGCAGTGGCTGCGCGCCATCGAAGAACTCCAAGCCGACGGCCTGGAAAGCGACATCGCCCCCAACGCCCTGCTCGACGAAGAAGACC
>NZ_PQHY01000165.1:0-1410 GCF_003385175.1 Amycolatopsis ruanii | reverse complement strand
GGCTCTTTGTACTGATGTGTGGGTGGGTCTGCCCAGGTAGCGGAGGGGCACGTCGTTGCTGGGTCTAGGTTTCTGAGCTGTCGAGGAACAGAAACCGGATAGACGGAGAACGACGTGCCCGCTGCCAGGATATGGGGTCGGTTGCTGGGTGTGAATCCGGCGGTCGTGGAGTCGGTCGAGTTCGATGGGGCCGCGCAGGTGCTGGTGGCCGCGGTGCGGGTCCGGAGCCGGGATCGTGACCGGTGCGGGGTGTGCTCGCGGCGATGCCCGCGGTATGACGCCGGCCGGGGCCGGCGGCGATGGCGTGCACTGGACCTGGGAACTATTCAGGCGTTCGTCGAGGCGGACGCATCCCGGGTGCGGTGTCGCCAGCACGGGGTCGTGGTCAGTGCGGTGCCCTGGGCGCGGCACGGTGCTGGGCATACCCGCGCGTTCGACGACACCGTCGCCTGGCTGGCGACCGCGACGTCGAGGTCCACGGTCGCGCAGCTGATGCGGATCGCCTGGCCGACGGTCGGCTCGATCATCACCCGGGTCCGGGCCGATATCGACGCGAGGGTGGATCGCCTGGCCGGGCTGCGCAGAATCGGGGTCGATGAGATCAGCTATAAGAAGAACCATCGATATCTCACCATTGTTGTCGATCACGACACCGGCCGGCTGGTATGGGCGGCGGCGGGCAACGACAAACCGACGTTGGCCGTGTTCTTCGAGTTGCTCGGAGCCGATCGATGCGCGCAGATCACGCATGTCTCGGCGGACGCGGCCGCGTGGATCGCGCGGACCGTCGAACAGTACTGCCCGGACGCGATCCGCTGCGCTGATCCGTTCCACGTGGTCAAATGGGCCACCGATGCTCTAGACCAGGTTCGGCGCCAGGTATGGAATACCGCACGCCGCCAGCCTGGCGGAAGCCACAAAGACCGGCGTGGCCGCACCGCCTCAGCCGGTCCGGCTCAAGGCATGAAACGCGCACGATGGGCGTTGTGGAAGAACCCGGACAACCTCACCGATCATCAGCGTCACAAATTGACCTGGATCGCCAAGACCAACCCCCGGCTTTACCGCGCCTACCTGCTCAAAGAAGGCCTTCGACACGTCTTCGCCGTGGGCGGGCAGGCCGGAAAAGAAGCGCTGCAACGGTGGCTGTCCTGGGCAGTGCGCTGCCGGATACCCGAGTTCGTCAAGCTCGCCCGCACTATCCGGTCCGAGCTGCCGGCGATCCACGCGAGCTTGGATCACGGTCTGTCCAACGCGCTGATCGAATCGACCAACACCAAGATCCGGCTACTGACCCGCCTGGCCTTCGGGTTCAAACACGCCGACGCCCTGATCTCCCTCGCACTCCTCGCGCTCGGCGGCTACCGCCCCGAACTACCTGACCGCACCCACACATAGATCAACAGAGCC
>NZ_PQHY01000164.1:0-1701 GCF_003385175.1 Amycolatopsis ruanii | reverse complement strand
CAGCACGGCCCCCGCCGACGCCAGTCGGCGCCCGCCGACGCCAGTCGGCGCCCGCCGCCACGCGCCCAGCCGCCCCCAGCACGGCCCCCGCGGGCCTCAGTCGGCGCCGGCGACCTCGTGTCCGGCCGCGCGCAGCGCCGCCACCGCGCGCGTCAGTTCGGCGTCCTTGACCAGCACGTGGTCGGTGTCGAAGGTCGACAGCGTGAACAGCGCGACCCCGGCCGAGGCCAGTTCGCTCGCCAGGGCGGCGATGATCCCGGTCAGGGTGAACGCCAGCGGGCCCCGCACGGTCAGCAGCCGCCACCCGGACTCGACCCGGGCGCCCTCCGGCACCAGGCCGGCCGGGCAGATCACCGACGTCTCCGCGGGCGTGCGGGTGATCGAGACCAACCCGTCCGGCGCGTCCAGGCCGGGCACCGGAGCGCCCGGCTCCAGCCGCGCCACCGCGTACTCGCCCGGCTGGACGTCGATCGCGAGCCGTTTCACCCTTCCAGGACCTTCGGGCTGGAGGCGACCTCGGTGCCGTCGGGCAGCGTCGAGATCGTGAAGTCGGCGAAGACGTTCGGCGCGGCCTTCTGCAGCTGCCGCAAGCACTCCACGGCCAGGCCGCGGATCTCCACGTCGGCGTTCTCGGTGGCGCGCATGGCGATGAAGTGCCGCCAGGCGCGGTAGTTGCCGGTCACCACGATGCGGGTCTCGGTGGCGTTGGGCAGCACCGACCGCGCGGCCTGGCGCGCCTGCTTGCGGCGCAGCGTGGCGCTCGGCGCGTCGGCGAACTTGTGCTCCAGCCCGGCCAGCAGCTCGTTGTAGGCGTCGGCACTCGCCTGCGCGGCCTTGAGGAACTTCTCGTGCAGCTCCGGGTCGTTCGCGATGACGTCCGGCTCGACGAACGCCGCGTCGCGCTCGGGCACGTACCGCTGCGACAGCTGCGAGTAGGAGAAGTGGCGGTGCCGGATCAGCTCGTGCGTCAGCGAGCGCGACACCCCGCTGATGTAGAAGCTCACCGAACCGTGCTCCAGCACCGACAGGTGACCGACCTCGATGATGTGGTCGATGTAGCCGGCGTTGGTGGCCGTCTTCGGGTTCGGCTTCTTCCACGACTGGTAGCAGGCGCGGCCCGCGAACTCGGCGAGCGCCTCACCGCCCTCCGCGTCGGTCGACCACGGCACGTCCTCCGGCGGGAAGAACTCCGTCTTCGCGATCAGCTGAACCTTCGGCGACACGGTCTCGGCCACGGTCGCACTCCTTCCCCTCAACGACTCCCCGGCAGCGTAACCGCCGGGTCCGACAACTTCCCCGCGACACCACGTGGTGTCATCACCGCCTTGACTGACACCACTAGTGACGTCATAGTGGTGTCATGGACTTGACCCCGTACATCACCAGCCTCCGCGAGGACCTCACCGCGACGGCCTCGGCCGGGGACGAGCAGATCCGCCGGGCGGCGGCGCTGCTGTCCGGCGCGCTCGAACCCGCGGCCCGGCTGGCGCTGATGAACGCGCTGGCCGACCTCGCCGCCGAGGCGACCGCGCAGCTGCCGGACCACGTCGTCGAGGTGCGGCTGGACGGCCGGGACGTGCGGGTGGTGGTCACCGGCACCGCCGGCGAGCGGGAACGCCCCGAGCGGCCCGGACCCCCGCCCTCCACCAGCGGCGGCGACATCTCCCGGATGACGTTGCGCCTGGTGGAGAAGCTCAAGGA
>NZ_PQHY01000163.1:0-1909 GCF_003385175.1 Amycolatopsis ruanii | reverse complement strand
CCCGCCACCTCGCCCCCAATCGCCCCGGCCTCTACCACCCGGGTCCGACATTTCCGCCGCTCCCCACCGCAATTCCCCGCGGTTGTCCACAACACCCCACTTGTCCACAGGTCCGGCAACTCGGTCTGTCGGCGAAACCCCAGGTCCTGGCACCGTCGAAGGCAGTGAACGACCACCGACCTTGGGGGACCAGCCATGACCACCGCGGCCAGACCCGCCCGCCACCTCACCCTCGGCCGCAGGGGCGAGGACATCGCCGCCCGCCACCTGCAGAAGCTCGGCTTCGTCGTGCTGTCCAGGAACTGGCGCTGCCGCCAGGGCGAGCTCGACCTCATCGCCACCGACGGCCGCACCCTGGTCATCTGCGAGGTCAAGACCCGCACCAGGGAGAGTTTCGGCGATCCCGCCGAGGCCGTCACCGAGGACAAGATCGCCCGCATCCGGCGCCTGGCCGGGCAGTGGCTCAGCGTCCACCGCGTCGGCTGGTGCCGGGTCCGTTTCGACGTCATCGCGGTCTACGCCGACGGCGACGGTGAGCCCCGCGTCCGGCACATCCCGGGAGCGTTCTGATGCCGCTCGGACGCGCCTGGTCGGTGGCCCTCGTGGGCCTCGACGGCCGCCTGGTCGAGGTCGAGGCCGATCTGGGCGGCGGCCTGCCGGGCGTCAAGATGGTCGGCCTGCCCGACGCGGGTCTGCGCGAAGCCAAGGACAGGGTTCGCTCGGCCATCCGCAACTCCGGGCAGCACTGGCCCGAGGACAAGGTCACCCTCGGCCTGTTCCCGGCGAACCTGCCCAAACTCGGCTCGGGCTACGACCTCGCGATCGCGGTGGCCGTGCTCGCCTCGGCGGGCAAGGTCCCAGCAACCCGCCTGCTCGGCACGGTCCTGCTGGGGGAGCTGGCGCTCGACGGCCGGGTGCGGGAAATCCGCGGCGTCCTGCCCGGCCTGCTCGCGGCGCGCAAGGCCGGGATCAAGCGCGCGATCGTCCCGTCACACATGTTGTTCGAGGCGGCCCTGGTCGACGGCCTGGAGGTCTACGGCGCGGCCAGGCTGCGCGACGTGGTGTCCTGGCTGGAGGGCGAGAACGCACTGGCCCGGCCGGAGCCGCCCGTCGAGAGCCCACCGCCCGAGGTGCCGGATCTGGCTGACGTCCTCGGCCAACCCGAGGCCCGCTGGGCACTCGAAGTGGCGGCCGCGGGCGGGCACCACCTCCTCCTCACCGGGCCGCCCGGCGTCGGGAAGACCATGCTGGCCAAACGTCTGCCCGGGCTCCTGCCGATGCTCTCCCCGGAGGAGTCGCTCGAGGTCACTGCCGTGCATTCGATCCACGGCAAGTTGTCCGCGGAGGCCCCGTTGATCAGGGTCCCGCCGTTCGTCGCGCCGCACTATTCGGTGTCCGAAGCCGCTCTGATCGGTGGTGGTACCGGCATCGCCAAACCCGGCCTGATCAGCCGCGCCCACCGCGGGGTTTTGTTCTTGGACGAAGCCGCGGAGTTCGGGTCGCAACGGCTGGACTCCCTGCGCACGATCCTGGAGGAAGGCGAGGTTCGCATTGCCCGTGCCCGCGGTTCGGTTTGCTACCCGGCCCGCTTCCAGCTCGTCATGGCCACCAACCCGTGCCCGTGCGCACCACCCCGCGAGACCGACTGCTCGTGCTCCCCGACCGAGCGCCGCCGGTACCACAGCAGGTTGTCCGGCCCGTTGCTCGACCGCGTCGACCTGCGGGTCCGGTTGCGTCCGATGACCGCCATGGGCCGCCACGAGAGCGGTGAACCCGAGCCGACGGAGGTGGTCCGCAAACGCGTCCTCGCCGCCCGCGACCGTGCCGCCGCGCGCTGGAGCCCGCACGGCTGGAAGACCAACGCGGAAGTCCCAGGCCCCGCCCTCCACCGCGAGTTCGCCCTCCCACC
>NZ_PQHY01000162.1:0-2561 GCF_003385175.1 Amycolatopsis ruanii | reverse complement strand
CCTCGGCACAGGCGCGCCGCCACCTCCGGCTGCACTCGGCGCACCACCGCGCGACCGCGGCTCGGGCGCGGCACCACCTCCGGCTGCGCTCGGCGCCCCGCCGCCCCACCTCGGCACAGGCGCGGCGCCGCCCCTGTGCGCAGGAGTCCGCCACGGCTCGACGAGGCCCTGCTCCGCACGGGGCGGGCTGCCACCCGGCATGGCCGCTGCCGCACCACCACCGCCGACGCGAGGAGACGCGGCCTGACCACCCGAGCCCGCCGAATCGCCCCCGAGCAATGAAAGGATGTGATGCCCCGGCACGCCGGCAACAGAATCGCGCCTAGGCGCCGCCCTCGGCGGCGGGCTTGAGCCCCCGCGCGCCGGGTCCGTACTGCGCCATCCGGTCGTCGGTGTTGTAGAGACCGCACACGCGCAGCGACAGGCACCCGCACCCGACGCAACCCGTCAGCCGGTCCCGCAACCGCTGGAGCGCGTCGATGCGGGCGTCGAGTTCGTCCTGCCATCCGCGGGACAACCGGGCCCAGTCGGCCTTCGTCGGGGCGTGGTCGCGGGGCAGGGTCGACAGCGCGTCGTGGATCTCCTCGAGGCTGAGGCCCACCCGCTGCGCCGCCCGGATGAACGCGATCCGGCGCAGCACCGACCGCGGATAGCGGCGCTGGTTCCCAGCCGAGCGCTCGGACGAGATCAGGCCCCGGTCCTCGTAGAACCGCAGCGCCGTATGCGGCACGCCGCTGCGCTCCGCGACCTGGCCGATGGTCAGGTGGTCGGCAAGCTTGGTCACGGCGCCAGCCTAGCCTTGACTTCAACCTAAGTCGAGGTTGCACGGTCGGAGCATGAGAAACACGACCAGGGGGCTGGGCTACGCCGACCTGCCGGAGCTGATCGACGCCATGCGCGGCGACGAGAAGCACTCCGGGGCGGCGGAGTCCACAGTAGATGTGCTGTGGGTGCTGTACGACCGGGTGCTGAACGTCTCGCCCGCGGCGCCGGACGATCCGGCCCGCGACCGGTTCCTGCTGTCGAAGGGACACGGGCCGATGGCCTACTACGCGGTCCTGGCCGCGAAGGGGTTCCTCGACCCGGCGGAACTGGCCGGCTGGGCGGGCAGCGAGTCGCGGCTGGGCTACCACCCGGACCGGGTGCTCGTGCCCGGCGTGGAGATCTCCAGCGGGTCGCTGGGGCACGGGCTGGCGCTCGGCGTGGGCACCGTGTTCGGACTGCGCGCGCGGGGACTGACGGAACCGAAGGTGGTGGTGCTGACCGGGGACGCCGAACTCGACGAGGGCTCCAACCACGAGGCGATCGCGCTCGCCGGGCGGGCGTCGCTGGCGCAGCTGACCGCGGTGGTGATCGACAACCAGTCGGCGACGCACGGCTGGCCGGGCGGCATCGCGGAGCGCTTCGCCGTCGAGGGCTGGGCCACGCGCACAGTGAACGGCCGCGATCACGACGCGCTGTACGCCGCCTTCACCGCGCCACACCCGGACCGGCCGCTGTGCGTGGTCGCCGTCGTCGAGCCGAAGGGGAGCTGAGTCATGCCCGGAATGCGTGAGGCGTTTCTGTCCACAATGGAGCAGGTGCTGGACGAGGATCCGCGCGTCGCGGTCGTGCTGGCCGACATCTCCGCGGCGTCGCTGGAGGCCGCCCGGCGCCGTCACCCGGACCGGGTGATCAACGTCGGCATCCGCGAGCAGGCGCTGGTCGGCGTCGCGGGCGGGTTGGCGCTGGCCGGGATGCGACCGGTGGTGCACACGTTCCCGTCGTTCCTCGTGGAGCGGCCCTACGAGCAGGTCAAGCTGGACCTGACGCACCAGGGCGCGGGCGCGGTGCTCGTCTCGTGGGGCGGCTCGTACGACATGTCCACCGCCGGCCGCACCCACCAGTCGCCGGGCGACGTCGCGCTCCTGGACACGATCCCGGGCTGGACGGTGCACGTGCCCGGGCACCCGGACGAGGCGGTCGCGCTGCTGCGCGACGCGCTATCCGGCGACGACACGGTGTACCTGCGCCTGAGCGCCCAGTCGAACGCGCGCCCGCACCCGGGACCGGGCCTGCAAGCGATGCGGGCGGGCAGGCGCCGCAGCGTGCTGGCCGTCGGCCCGATGCTGGACCGCGTGCTGGCCGCCACCGAGGACCTCGACGTGACGGTCCTCTACGCGAAGACCGTCCGGCCCTTCGACGCCGCGACGCTGCGCACCGCGGTGGCCGAGACCGGGGTGGCGGACGTGGTGCTGGTCGAGCCGTACCTGGCCGGCACGTCGGCCCACCAGGTCAGCGAGGCTCTCGTCGAGGTGCCACACCGCCTCCGGGCACTCGGCACCCGCCGGGACGCGGAAGTCCGCCGCTACGGCGACGTCGCGGACCACGACCTGGCACACCACCTCGACGAGGCGAGCATCACAGCCGCGCTGAAGGACTTCCTGCGGGCCACCTGACCGCGCGGCCGGCTCGGCGCGCGTTGGTGCATTTGTTGTGCGGGTGGGTGCGTTCGGGTGTTGTGCGGATGGGCCGGTGGGGTTGGGCGTTCGGTGTTGCGCGGGTGGGCCTGTGGGGACTGT
>NZ_PQHY01000161.1:0-2575 GCF_003385175.1 Amycolatopsis ruanii | reverse complement strand
GGCCGGGGGGCCAGGGCGGGACTCCGCCGCCGTCGTCCTCCCGCGTCACGCCTCCACCCGCGCCGCCGCCGTCCCCGCCGCCCGCGGTGCCGGCGAGCCCGCCGGGCGTGCCGCCCGGGCTGCGGGCCACCGTGCAGGGGGAGAACGTGCAGCTCACCTGGGGCGCGGCGCCACCCAACGGCGCGGCCGTCACCGCTTACCGGATCTCGTGGCAGCCGGCCTCCGGCGCGGGCGGGTCGATGACCCGGCCGGGCAGCGCGCGGTCGGCCACGCTGAGCGGGCTGCGGCAGGGCGTCACCTACACCGTCACGGTGGTGGCCGAGAACAGCGCCGGCCGTGGGGCGCCCGCGACGGTCCAGACCATGGTGCCGGTGCAGCGGACCCCGCAGATCACGATCCGGCGGGGCGAGGACACGACCTACGACGGGTGCGAGGCGCCGGACTGCGCTTTCATGCACGTGGAGATGACCGGGTTCGACCCGAACACCAGGTACGAGGTCGAGGTCTTCTCCGACAACCCCGGCTACTCCAACCCGGGCCGGGGCGTCCGGACCGACGCCGAGGGCAACGAGGTCTTCGAGGACTTCCCCTTCGAGAGCGTCGGCTACCGCGTGTGGGTCGAAGTCAACGGTGTCCGTTCCAACCAGTACGTATGGCCGGGGGGATAGTGAAGAGCGCAACACGGGCGGGCGAGGTCGCCGGGCTGATCGCGACCAACGTGCAGCAGGTGATCCGCGGCAAGCCGGAGCTGGTGCGGCTGGTGGTGGCCGCGCTGCTGGCCGAGGGGCACCTGCTGATCGAGGACGTGCCCGGCCTGGGCAAGACGACGCTGGCGCGGTGCCTGGCGCGCAGCATCGGCGGGAAGTGGAGCCGCATCCAGTTCACGCCGGATCTGCTGCCGGGCGACATCACCGGCGTCAGCGTGTTCCACCAGAAGGACGAGGAGTTCGGATTCCACCCGGGCGCGGTGTTCGCGAACATCGTGGTGGCCGACGAGATCAACCGCGGCACCCCGAAGACCCAGTCCGCGCTGCTGGAGGTCATGTCCGAGCGGCGGGTCACCGTGGACGGGGTGGCGCACCAGGTGCCGCGGCCGTTCCTGGTGGTGGCCACGCAGAACCCGATCGAGATGGAAGGCACCTACCGGCTGCCCGAGGCCCAGCTCGACCGGTTCCTCATGCGGCTGTCGGTCGGCTACCCGGACGTGGCCTCCGAGGTGCTGGTGATCATGAGCGAGTGCGCCGGGGTCACCGCGGACGACCTGCCCACGGTGGTCGACATCGGCGTGCTGCGCCAGGCCATCGCGGAGGTGCGCGGGTCGCACCTGGACCGGGCGGTGGTCGAGTACGCGGCCCGGCTCGCCGCCGCGACCCGCGAGCACGCCGCGGTGCGGTTCGGCGCGAGCCCGCGCGGCAGCATCGCCCTGGTGCGGACCGCGCAGGCGCTGGCCGCCACCGACGGGCGCACGTTCGTCACCCCCGACGACGTCAAGGACGTGGCCGTGCCGGTGCTGGCGCACCGCCTGATCCTCACCGCGGACGCCGAGCTGAACGGCCGCGGCACGGCCGAGATCGTCACCGAGGTCCTGGCCGCCACCCCGGCGCCGGCGATCGGCGCGGCCCGGCGGTGAGGATGCGGCTGACCGGCCGCGGTCTCGCGGTGCTCGTCGCGGCGGTGCCGTTGCTGGTGTTCGGGCAGTGGGGCGGGTACCCGCTGCTGCGCGCGCTGGGCGCGGTGGCGCTGGTCGCCGTGCTCACCGCGGTGGCCGTCACCGCGCGCGGGCTGGGGGTCGAGGTGCGGCGCGCGGTGTTTCCCGACCGCGTCGAGCGGGGCAGTTCCGCGCTGGCCCGGCTGCGGGTGCGCAACCCCGGGCGGCGGCGGCAGGGCGCGGTCCTGGCCACCGACGGGCTCGGCGGGCGGACCCAGACGGTGCGGGTGCGCCCGCTCGCGCCCGGCGCGGAGGCCACCTACCACTACGAGCTGCCCACCGGGGCGCGCGGGAGGCACCCGGTCGGCCCGCTGACGCTGCACCGGGCCGACCCGTTCGGCCTGGCCGTCAACCGCAAGCCCACCGGCGAGACCTCGGACCTGTGGGTGCATCCGCGGCAGCTCCCGGCCCGGGTGCTGGTCAGCGGCCATCCCCGGCACCACCACGACGGCGCCCGCACCGACGACGCGCTGCGCGGGTCGATCGACCTGCAGGACGTGCGCGAGTACGTGCCCGGCGACGAGGTGCGGCACGTGCACTGGAAGGCGACGGCGCGCACCGGGCGGCTGATGGTGCGGGACCTCGTCGACCCGGAGCAGCCGCGGTTCACGCTGCTGCTGGACACCCGCGCCGGATCGCTGTCGCCGGGCGGGTTCGAGGAGGCGGCCGACGTGGCCGCGTCGCTGCTGGTGGCCTCGGCGCGGGCCGGGTACCCGTCGCGGCTGGTCACCGCGGGCGGGATCGACCTGCCCACGCCCGGCGGCCCGCCCGCGACGCGGCAGCTGCTGGACGAGCTGTGCCAGGTGACGCAGGCCCCGGCCGACGCGCTGGTGCCGGCGACGCTGTGGGGGGGGGGCGGGGCGGGCG
>NZ_PQHY01000160.1:0-2612 GCF_003385175.1 Amycolatopsis ruanii | reverse complement strand
GTGGCGGCGGGCAGCGGCGCGCCTGGGCCGGTGCGGCGCGGTCGCGGGCGGCGGGCGGCCGTGCGGCCCGGCCTGCCGGCGGGCGCCCCGCCGACGGCCGGTCGCCGACCGGTTTCCCAGCGCGGTCCACTGGCGGGCGGCCGGCGGAGGTGCGGCCGGCTCGGTCGGCGGGTGTGCGCCGGACCGGGCCTTCGTGACGAGCGTCGATCTGGCGCGGCTGTCGCGGCCGTGCGGGCCGGCCGGTCCCACGATCGTTCCGCGGGTCGTCCACGCCAGGTGCTCCTTTCGCCACAGTCGTTCACCTACTCGGCCGTAGCGTCGCATACGGCCAACCGGAAGTGGTTCACAACACTCGATTACGTGTTGTGCACCACCGCCTTGGTGGATACGAGCGTGCTGGCCACCGCCGCCAGCGCGATCAGGGCTGTCACGCCGTGCACCGCCATCGTCACCGGCTCGGCCGCCGACAGCAGTGCCGGGACGCACGCCAGGCCCGTCACGACCCACGTGCTGCGTGCTTCGCTGAGCCCCGTCCGCACCGTGTGCAGGAGGAATACCCCGATCAGCAGCTGGATAAGGTTCTGGATCGGGTCGACCGCCAGTCCCATGATCGTGCCGTCGCCGCCACCGAACCGGGTCAGCGCGAACCCGAACAGCCCGACCACGGCGAACCCGATCCCGAGCATGGTCGCCGCGTGCGCGAGCCAGCCGCCGGAGCCGGGCTGGTTCGCGACCGGGACGGCGGTCTCGCGCGGGTGGCGCTCGAACCACCAGAAGACCATCAGCGCGGGCACCGCGAGCAGCGCCAGCGCGAACCAGGTGCGCGGGTCGCCCAGCCACGTGAAGATCGCCGCCGGGTGGTCCGGCAGGTAGACCAGGGCCACGACCAGCAGCATCGCGGCGAGGAAGCCCAGGTACAGGCTCATCGGGGCGCGCATCGCCAATCGGGCCACTCCGGCGGAACGGGTGGTCAGCCGGGCGA
This sequence comes from Amycolatopsis ruanii, assembly GCF_003385175.1. Taxonomy (NCBI): domain Bacteria; kingdom Bacillati; phylum Actinomycetota; class Actinomycetes; order Pseudonocardiales; family Pseudonocardiaceae; genus Amycolatopsis; species Amycolatopsis ruanii. The sequence continues at coordinate 1,630 of NZ_PQHY01000160.1, read as the reverse complement.
GTGGCTTCGCGGCCAGCCCGAGCAGACCGATCTGGGCGGCGCCGAGCAGCAGGACCGGCACGGTGGGCCCGGACAGCGCGGGCGGCGCGCCCGGCGCCCCGAGCAGGTCCCTGCTGAGCCCGCCGACGGTCGTGAGCAGGGCGAGGCCGGTGATGCCCACGGCGGTGACGGCGGCCAGGAGCAGGCGGTTGGAGGCGCGGATGCGCCCGAACGCGACCTGCTGGGCGAGCAGGGCCAGGCCGAACGCCGCCAGGTAGCGCGGGACCGGCGAGCCGAGGGCACGCGCGGCCATCTCGGCCAGCACGACCAAAGCGAGCAGGCCGGCGACCGAGGCCGCCGCGGCGCGCCGGTGCAGCGCGAGCATCAGCGGGGTGGCGACCACGGTGAGCAGGTAGAGGCCCAGCAGCCACAGCGGGTGCAGGGCGATCCGCATGATCGCGGCGTTGGTGCCCTCGGGGATGCCGAGCAGTTCGAGCGCGAGCGGCACGAGCAGTGCCACCACGACGAAGATCAGGGCCGGGCGCAGCAGCCAGCTGGCCCGGTGGGCCAGGTACTGGCGGTACCCGCCGCCGCTGTCCCGGGTCGCGCGCCAGCCCGCGGCGTTGGCGCGGCCGCCGGCGAAGAAGAACACCGGGGCGAGTTGCGCCACCCACGTGAACGGCCACAGCCATTCGGCGCCCACGCCGGCCCAGCGGGCCAGCGCGATGGCCGATTCGCCGAGGATCAGCAGGACCAGGGCGCCCACGCCGAGCGTGACCCAGGGGGACAGCGGCGCGGACCGGGCCGGGGCCGCGGCCGGGGCGGGTGTGCTGACGCGGGCGTGCCGGTGCTGCAGCCAGCCGCGGAGGCGGAAGATCAGGAGGCACCCGATCACGGCGACCCCGGCCAGCAGCGGGCCGATCGGATCGCCGACCGGCGGGCCCCAGCGCTGGTGCCAGGAGTTCACGACGAGCCCGGCGGAGTAGAGGCTCGCGACGACCCGGCACGTGCGGGGCGAGTCCATCGGGTTGAGGTCGCAGGCGGCGTGCATGTCGTCGGACAGGCGCTGGTCCAGGGCCTCGCGGACGTCCGGGCCGAGGGGGTGGCCGACCGCGGCGGCGTAGCGGAGGAGGTCGTAGCCCAGGTCGTGCGCCTTGCACGGGACCGCGTAGTCCCACTTCGTGTTGTCGTCGCCCCACGGCGTCGAGCAGCCGCCGTCGACGTGCACCGCGCGGACGGTGCCGTCGCGCGCCGTCATCTGCCCGGGGACGACGCCGGTGACCTGGGTGAAGTCCGTGGGCAGGAGGGCGAGGGCGTTCGGTTGCGGGCCGGGATGGACGAGTGCCTCGATGGCCTGCTGGGCGGCGAGGGCGCCGCCGGTGGGCGCGCTGGCGTCCGGCGGGGCGGCCGGCCGCGAGGCGACGAACCCGAAGGTGAGGACGGCCAGCGACAGCACCAGCAGCCAGCCGGAGGTGGCCAGACGGCGGCGCACCCGGGGCACCGGTGGGGTGCTGGTCCCGGGTGGCGGGTGGTCGGTGAAGGTCGCTGGGGTGATCATCGCCTCCCAGAGTGGCAGGGGAGCGGCCTCGGCGGCCACCAGGGAATTCCCTGATCGTGGTTCTTCGAGGGCGCCACTCTAGTGGGTGACGGG
>NZ_PQHY01000016.1:0-116904 GCF_003385175.1 Amycolatopsis ruanii | reverse complement strand
GCGCACAGGCGCTCCAGCGCGCCGGCCAAGGTGTTGCTGTCCAGGGCGGGCGGGGTGAGGGCGGCGACGAAGCGGCGCGCTTCGGTGAGGCTGTCCACTGTGGCCTGACGGGCCTGGTCCACGTGGCGGGCGGCGTTCCCGGGTGTGCCGGGCAGGGCGCGTTCGGCGGCGCGCAGCAGCAGCTGGATGCTGGACAGGCCCTGGGCGAGGGTGTCGTGGATCTCGCGCGCCAGACGTTCGCGTTCCGCCAGCACCCCGGCGGTGTGCTGGGCGGCGGCCAGGTCGGCCCGGGTGGCGGTGAGCTCCTCGATCAGCCTGCGGCGCTGTTCGCTCTCCCGGTACAGGGCCTGGTATCCCCACACCACCGCGACCGCGACGGCGGCGCCGAGCGCGGGACCGATCACCATGGCGACGCTGACGGAGCCGGTGTGGGCGGCGAACGCGCTGATCGCGATGAGCGCGGTCGCCGCGACGGCGGTCAGGCCGGCGCGGCGCGGCAGCAGGTGGAGCTGGAGAAAGTACAGCGGGAACGCCACCCAGACCCCGTCGGCGGACAGGACCAGCAGCCCCAGCCAGCACGCGCCGACGACCGCCAGCCACCAGGCCGCCGCCGGACGGGAGCGGCGGATGCGCGCCACGAGCGGCCCGGCCGCGGACACCCCGGCGCACACCACCGCTACGGCGACGGTCGTCGCGGCGTGCGGCCGGCTGTCGACCACGGCGCGGGCGGCGGCCAGCACGAGCAGGCCGATGATCAGCAGGTGCAGGCACCAGGCCAGGGCCCGCAGCGCCGGGGTCGGGGCAGGAGCGGCGGTATCCACAGTGGCTTCCAGCATACGGACACCGACCGCGAGGCCGCCTCTATCGAAAGTGATAACCCGCGTGCCGTCTTCCGGCCCGCGAAGTGCCGTCCTGCGCCAGACGCGCACACCGGGGACCAGCGGCGACAGTGGAGCCATCCCGATGCCATCACCGGAAAGGACAGGCCCCCCGCCGTGTTCGTCGCCTGGAGAGATCTGAAGTTCGCCAAGGGGCGTTTCGCCCTGATGGGCACCGTCATCGTGCTCATCACCCTGCTGGTCGGGCTGCTGTCCGGCCTGACCGCCGGCCTGGGCCGGCAGAACATCTCCGCCATCACCAGCCTGCCTGCCGACAAGATCGTCTTCCAGGCTCCCCGCGGCGGAGGGGACCTGTCCTACGCCGACTCCACGGTCACGGAACGACAGTGGCGGCAGTGGGCCACGACCCCCGGTGTCACCAGCGCCGAACCGCTGGGCATCACCACCACCACGGCCACCACCGCCGGCACCAGCACAAGCGTCTCCGCCTTCGGGGTCCGGCCCGGTTCCCGCCTGGCCCCCGACAGCAGCAAGATCACCGGCGATTCCGCGGTGTTGTCCACCCCGGCCGCCGCCGACCTCGGCCTCGCCCCCGGCGACACCTTCACCCTGGCCGGGCAGCGACTTACGGTCGCCGCCGTGTCCGGCGAGGCGTCCTTCAGCCACACCCCGGTCATCTGGATCAGCCTCGGCACCTGGCGCAAGACCGCGCCTCCCACCGCTGACGGCGAGGGCCCCGCCGCGACCGTCATCGCCCTGACCACCACCTCCGGCGCCGATACGGCAGCCGCCGACGAGGCCGCGGGCACCCAGACGGTCACCAAGGACGATTCGCTGTCCGCGATCGGTTCCTACGCCTCGGAAAACGGCTCCCTGCAGCTGATGCGCGGCTTCCTGTTCGCCATCTCCGCCCTCGTCATGGGGGCCTTCTTCACCGTGTGGACCATCCAGCGCAGCGGCGACGTCGCCGTCCTGAAGGCCCTGGGCGCCTCCACCGCCAGCCTGCTCGAAGACGCCCTCGGCCAGGCCGTCGTCCTGCGCGCCGGCGGCACCCTGATCGGCACCGGCCTCGCCGTCGCCCTCGGCGCACTCGTGGCCGGCGCCGCGGTGCCGTTCCTCCTCACACCCGCCACCGTCCTGATCCCGGCCGCCGTGATGATCCTCCTCGGCGCGCTCGGAGCCGCCCTGTCCATCCGCCGCATCACCTCCGTCGACCCGCTGACCGCCCTGGGGAGCGCACGATGAGCCTCAACCTGACCGACATCACCCTCACCTACCCCGACGGCGACACCCGCCTGACCGCCCTCGACCACGTCACGCTCGACGTCCCCGAGGGCAGCCTCACCGCCGTAGTCGGCCCCTCCGGCTCCGGGAAGTCCAGCCTCCTGGCCGTAGCCGCCACCCTCATCACCCCCGACGCCGGCACGATCACCATCGACGGCACCGACACCACCGGTATGAGCCGCGGCGAACTCGCCACCCTGCGCCGCCACAAGATCGGCATCGTGTTCCAGCAACCGAACCTGCTGCCCTCGCTCACCACCGTCGAACAGCTGCAGGTCATGGCTCAGATCGACGGCCGCAGCCCCGCCAAGGCCCGCACCCGCGCCCTGGAACTCCTCGACGCGGTCGGGCTGGCCGGCCAGTCCCAGCGCCGCCCCCACCAGCTCTCCGGCGGCCAGCGCCAGCGCGTCAACATCGCCCGCGCCCTGATGAACGACCCCACCGTCCTCCTGGTCGACGAACCCACCAGCGCACTCGACCAGGAACGCGGCGGCGCCGTCATCGACCTGATCACCCGCCTCACCCACCAGCAGGCCACCGCCACCATCCTGGTCACCCACGACCGCACCCACCTCGCCGCCGCCGACCGGATCGCCGAAATCCAGGACGGGAGCCTGCGCCTGCCGGCCGCCACCCGCTAGAGGTCCAGACAACCAGTGCGCTACACCCCGGATGGAGCGGTGGGGCCTCGGTCCGGGCAGACGCCGTTGCCCGTGTCCCGCAGCGCCCGCCTCAGTTCCCGATCTTCGCCACGTACTTGCCGCGGCCGAGTCCCTTGCTGAGGAGGTCGTGGATCGCCGCGACGCGGTCGAGTCCGACGACGGTGACGCCGGGGCGGAGGCTGCCCTGGGCGATCAGGTCCAGTCCGGTGGTCAGCGCTTCGGCCGCGGCCCGGGGGGTCGGTGGCGATGAGCCGGCTCATGCTGAAGCCGACGATCCCAGCGTTGTCACCGATCAGGCGGCCCACCGGTGGGAGCGGTGCCGGGGTGCCACCGCCGGCGTTGCCGAACAGCACGACACGTCCGCCCGGCGCGAGCAGGCTCAGGTCGAGGTCGAGCAGCGCGGTGCCGGTGGGGTCGAGCACGACGTCGACACCGTCGGGGGCGATCGTGTGGACGGCGTCTGCCAGGTCCCCGTCGCGGGCGAACACGTCGTCCCAGCCCGCGGCGAGACCGTCGGCGATCTTGTCCGGCCTGCCGACGGTCCCGATCCGGCGGGCGCCGCCCAATGCGGTGGCCACCTGGCTCACGACCGAGCCGAGCCCGCCGCTGGCGGAGTGCATGAGCACGGTCTCGCCGGGCCGCAACCGGGCCCGCTCGGTGAGCAGGAGCAGGGCGGTGGCCACGACGAGCCGCGCGGACGCCGCCGTCGCGAGCGCGACGCCGTCGGGCACCGGCGCGGTGACCTCCGCGCCGGCGAGGGCGACCTGCGCGAGGCCGCCGCCGGGGGTGAACGCGGCCACCCGCTGCCCGATCTGCCTGCCGGTCACCCCGGCGCCGACCGCGCGGATGGTTCCGGCGACTTCGAGCCCGGGGACGTACGGCCACCCGGAGGCGTAGCCGGGGTCCCCGCGGCGGGCCATGACGTCGATGAAGTTGATCCCCGCGTAGGCGACGTCGATGGCGACCTGCCCCGGCCCGGGCTCCGGCGCGGGCACCTCGGCCACGTTCGTCGCACTGCCGTCCACGGCCGGCCCGGACATGAGCAACGCCTTCATCACGGTTCCCTGTTCGATGTTCTCGCTCAGTCGTTCTGCACCGGGTAGTGGATGACGATCGCGCCACCGGTGGCGTAGTTGGGGACATCGGCAGCCGCCTGCTGGCCCTCCGGAGACGTCCTCGCCGCGGTCATCGCCGCTTCGTCGGCGAAGTCGGCTTCGAAGATCGCGAAGTACGGTGTTCGTCCCTCCGTCGCTGCCACTTCGAAGCTGTAGCGCCACGCCAGCAGGCCGGGCATGCGCGTGGCCAGCGGCAGGTGGTGGTTCACGTAGTAGTCGCGGAAGTGGCCGGGGTCGGTGGGCTCGGGATACAGGACCACCAGCTTGTGCACGACAACCTCCAAGTGCTTCGAAAATCGAATCAGTGGGACGCACGATAGTGTGTCGGATATCGAAGCCGCAAGAGGGGACGGTACGACGGATGGCTGCACCCAGACCGGGCCGCCCGGTGCGAGGGTCGAGCACCGGCCGGCCGCTGATGGCCGCCCTCGACCTGTTCGGCCGCAGGTGGAACCTGCGGATCGTCTGGGAACTGCGAGACGGGCCGGTCGGGTTCCGTGCGTTGCAGGAGCGCTGCGACAACATGTCCTCCAGCGTGCTGCGGCAACGGCTGACCGAGCTGCTCGATGCCGCCCTGGTCGAGCAGCAGCCGGACAGCACCTACGCCCTCACCGAGCTGGGCCACGGCGCCCACCGCGCGCTGCGCCCGCTCGCCCGGTGGTCCACGGAATGGGCCGCGACGCTCTCCGCCGCCGACCACCAGCGCTTCTGACGCTCGAGCGCCGGCGCTGCACCACCGGATGCACGGTGAGATCGCCGGCAGCTGTGCTGGCATGATGATCATCAACGCCGACCGAAGGGAATGCGAGTGAAGCGAATTCTGACGACGGCAGTGGTCACCTCGGCTGCTGCCGGCATGCTGCTGGCGGGCGCCGGCACAGCGTCCGCGCAGGACCCGTACGCCAAGTACGCCACCAAGTCCGCGTGCGAGACCGCCGGTTTCCAGTACGTGCACGCCGGCAAGGCGTACCGCTACGCCTGCACGGGCCCGCACGCCGGCCCGTCCAGCCAGAAGTACTGGCTGTACCTGATCTGACGCCTCGGTGGCCACGCCGCCGAGGTGACGACGGCGTCCACAGTGGCCGGCGCCGGCCAGCAGCCGGGCCGGCGCCGGCCACCGCGCCCCCTTCTGGGAAATGGTGAGTACGTGACATCCGGAGTGGGCGATCGGCTCCTTGATTCCCTCCGCGAGCTCCAGGTAGCGACCACGTGGGCGGTCGTCACCGAAGAGACCGGCAGCGGGTCCACGTGGCAGCTCGCGGGACCGACGTGGCAGGCCACCGTAGTCGTCGAGCCGCGAAGCTGGCTCGGGTCGACGTTCCAGGCGCGGGATCCAGTGACCGGCAGGAGTGCCACCTACGACATCGACACCGACCTGTACGACATTTCGCTGGACGATCAACGCGAATTCGCGGAGGAGATCGAGCGCGATATCGTCGAGTTTCTCGGCAGCCTGAGGGCGAAAGCCGTTCTGCGTGGGAATGACGGATCGAAGTTCGTGCTCGTCTTTCCAGGGGCGTTTCATGGCCAGCGTGCGCACCTGCGCGGATCTTGCCGCCGCTCGGGCGGGCGGTGACTTCGTTCCGGTGGAGTGACGACCAACTCCGCCTCGCCCTGGAGGTCCTGGTCGACATCATGTATCAGCCTTGATTTATATTAGCCCGCCCCGGTAGGATCTCGGTGTGCACGCGTTCGACATCCTCGGCGACCCCGTACGCCGGCGCATTCTCGAGCTGCTCGCCGACGGTGAGCAGACCTCCGGGGCGGTCACGGATGTCATCCGGGCCGAGTTCGGCATTTCCCAGCCCGCTGTCTCCCAGCATCTGCGTGTGTTGCGGGACAGCGGGTTCGCGTCGGTCCGGGCCGAGGGTGCTCGCCGGTTCTACACGGTGGAGCCCGCGCCGCTGCGCGAGGTCGATGCGTGGCTGGACCGGTTCCGCCGGTATTGGGAACAACGCCTCGACGCCCTCGGCACCGAGCTGACCCGGGGCAAGCGCGCACGCCGGTCCCGGGCCGGTGAGGCGCCCACCCGGCCGGCCGGGCACAGCCCCGATCCATCCACCGAGAGGACATGACATGAAGGACGTACTGGACGAGCTGGCCGCCGTGCGCCGGGTCATGGGCAAGGGCAGCGTGCCGGCCGGCGAGGCGTACACCGTGGAGCTGCGGCGCCGGTATGACGCGGAGATCGACGACGTCTGGGACGCCATCACCAACCCCGAGCGGCTGCGCCGCTGGTTGAGGCCGGTCACCGGAGACCTCCGGCTTGGCGGGAAGTACGAGTTGGCCGGCGGTGAGCACGGCGAAATCCTCCGGTGTGAGCCGCCGCGGCTGCTCAAGGTGTCCTGGCTCTACGGCCCGGACGCCGACGCCTGGCCCGGCACGAGCGAGGTCGAGGTGCGCCTGGCCCCGGGTCCCGCCGGCGACACCGAGTTCGAGCTGATCCACGCAGCGGTCGTCGGTGAGCCCTCCTTCCCCACCTACGGCCCGGGCGCCGGCGGCGTCGGCTGGGACCTGGCGCTGCTCACCCTGGCCCGGCTCCTGGCCGATGGCGGGAGCGCCGACCACGAGGAGTTCGAGAAGTCGCCCGAAGGACGCGAGTTCAGCCGGCGCAGCGCCGCGGCCTGGGGCGAGGCTCAGTTGGCCGCCGGTGGCGACCCGGAGCACGTCGCGGCCGCGGTCGAGGCCACCACCAAGTTCTACGCACCCGACCCGGCCTGACATTCCTGACCGGGTGGGCGCGGCGCTCGCGCCCACGATGAGAATCAGGTTCCTCGACCGGCTCCCGGATCACGGACGGGTCCACAGTGGAGTTTCGCGGGCCGGGGACGGCGGGTTCTGCTACGCGCCGACGGTGGTGGCAGGGCGACGAGATCGTCACCGACGAGGGGTTCGGTCCGGTCATCACGGTCCAGCGGGTCGGCGACGAGCAGGAGGCGATCCGGCACGCCAGCTCCGTCCGCTACGGGCTGGCGCGTGACCACGGCCGCGGGATGCGGTCAACGGCGGGGGAAGGCCGGCCGCCGCTGGCATCCGCCCGGACGGCGCACTGCCCGGTGCCTTGCGGGCCAGTCCGATGGCGCACGCGGCGGCGAGGGTGAACACCGCGGCCTCGTAGGTCATCGCGTGCCACAGTGCTCCGCCGGCGTCCGGGGCGGATGCCGCGTAGGCGATGCCGGCCAGCGTGACGCCCAGCGTCCCGCCCAGTTGCTGCGCGGTCGGGAGCAGGCCGGAGACCGAGGTGGCGGCCTCGGGCCGGACCCTGGCGATCACCTGGGCGAACGCGGAAGCGGTGAACAGCCCGAAACCGGCGCCGCCGAGGGCGAGAGCCAGCCAGTACGTCCACAGCAGACCGTGGTGGCCGAGAGTCACCGGGACGGCGAGCGACACGAGCCCCAGGGTGAGGGACGACGCGGCGAGGACGCCGGGGCCGGCACGCCCGCCCAGCCGTTGCGCGATCCCGCTGCCCGCCAGCGCGCCGAGGGCGTACGGGGTGACGCCGAGCCCGGCCTGCAGGGGGCTCCAGCCTGCCGCGCCCTGCAGGTGCATCGACAGCAGCAGCGTGAACGACGGCACGCCCGCGTTGAAGACCAGGACGACACCGAGCCCCCACCTCGTCGCCGGCTCGGCCATGGTGGACGGATGCACCAGGGGAGCGGGCACCCGGCGCTGGGAGACCGCGAAACCGGCCAGGATGACCACCGCCAGCGCGAGGCTCACCCAGGTCCACAGTGGCCACCCCGCCTCCCGCCCCACGGCCAGCGGGAAGATCAGCAGCGCGAAACCCAGCAGGCTCAGCACCGCCCCGACCGGATCGACCCGTGCCCGGACCTGTCCGGTGTGGACGGTCGGCAGGACGGGGGACAGGGCGAGGGCCAGGAGCCCGATCGGCACCGTCACCAGCATGGCCGCCCGCCAGCCCAGCCCCAGCGGGTCGAGCTGGATCAGCACGCCGCCGAGCACCGGGCCCGCGAGCGAGGCCGCCGCCATGGTCGCGCCGAACGCGCTCAGTGCCGCGGGCCGGCGGGGCGCGGGCACCGCCGACTGGATGATCGACAGGATCTGCGGCGCCATGAGCCCGCTGCCGAAGCCCTGCACCAGGCGGCAGGCGATCAGCACCCACGCCCCGGGCGCCGCGGCCGCACCGAGGGAGGCGGCGGTGAACAACGCCATCCCGGCGACGAACATCCGCCGGTACCCGTACCGGTCACCCAACCGGGCCGACACGATCAGGGAACAGGCGTAGGTGAGGGTGTAGCCGGCGAGAACCAGCTGGGTTTCGCCGGCTCCGGCACCCAGATCCCGCCGGACGTCGAGGACACCGACCTGCAGGACCGTCACGCTGAACAGCTGGACGAACGTGCCGGACAGGATGACCGGCAGGAGGAGCCGCCGCCGCAGCGCCGGCGTCACCGGGTCACCGCGCCCTGCAGGGCGATGGTCGCGAGCAGCGCCGCCAGTTCCGCCGGACGGGTCACGAACGGTGAGTGGCCGCCGGGCAGGGACCGCACGTGGAACGGGTTGTCCGGCGTGACCCGGTCGGCCTCGGCGATCATCAGGTCCTGGGTGACGGGCGGCAGGGCGAGGTCGCCGGTCAGCCTGACGTAGGAGCGCGGGAGACGTCCCCAGCGCCCGGGCGTGACCTCGACCGGCGTGGTGAAGCTGCGGTACGGGTGGTCCGGGTGCAGGAAGTGGCGCCAGGTGTCCGGCTGGTCCGCGGGCAGGTCGTTGAGGAAGGCCCGGCGGATCACCTCGGTCACGGCCGGATCGGGCGACAGCGGGTTGATCCGGAACGCGCCGAGCTCCGCCGGGTCGGCGACGGGCGGAACCTGGACGGCGCCGGCGTTCTCCTCCGCGCCGATGTAGTCGGCGAACCGGGGCCTGCCCGCGGGCACGAACGCGGACAGGTACACCAGCCGGTCGACCAGCTCGGGGGCCGGCTCGGCGGCGGCCGACACCGGTGATCCGCCGGCGCTGTGCGCGACCAGGACCACGTTCCGGTAGCGCGTGCGCGCGCTGACCATCGCCTCGAGCACCACGTCCGTCGCGTGTTGCATCGTGATCTCGTGCAGCGCCGACTTCTCGGTGGCGAGCCCGGGCTGGCCGGGCAGGAAGTACCCGGGCGGGACCGGGGCGCCGAGCCCCGCTCCGGGCAGGTCGACGGCCACCGACGCCAGGCCGTGCCCGGCGAGGGCCCGCTGGGCGGGCGCCCAGTGCAATGCGGAGTGCCACGCGCCGTGCACCAGCAGGACGACGGTTTCGCAGGCGGAGGGACGGTTCACGGGAAGTCCTTCGGAGGTAGTCGATCGAGGGGACCGGACCAGATCACCGCACCGGGACCCACGTCATCCACCGCGATATCTCACAGCGCCGCCCGCGATACTTCCTCCGTATCATCGCGCTCGTGGAAGCCCGTCACCTCCGCTACGCCCTGGCGCTGGCCGAGCACCAGCACTTCGGCCGCGCCGCCGCCTCGCTCGGCATCGCCCAGCCACCGCTGTCCACCCAGATCGCCGCGCTGGAACGGGAGATCGGCGAGCGGCTGTTCGACCGCACGGCACGCGGGGTCTTCCCCACCGCCGCCGGTGAGGCCTTCCTCGCCAGGGCACGCAGCGCGCTCGCCGAGATGAACCTGGCCCGGATCGACGCCGGCCGCGCCGCGCGCGGGGAAACCGGGCGGCTCCGGATCGGGTTCCTCGGATCCGCGCTGCTCGCCCCGCTGCCCGGCGTGATCGGCCGCTTCCGCAGGACCCATCCGGACGTCCGGCTCACCCTGCAGGAGCTGGACAGCCCCGCCGCGTCGGCGGCGTTGCTCGCCGGCGAGCTGGATGTGGCCGTCGGGCGGGGCAGCCCCCGGGGCGCCGGGGCGGAGGACCTGGTCACGGTGCCCATCGGGGCGGACCACCTGGTGGCCGTGGTGTCCACGATGCACCCCTTCGCCGGGCGCCCGTCCGTCGGCGTCGAGCAGCTGACCCGCGAGCCGCTCGTGGTCAGCGCGGACGCGGCCGGCACCTACCTGCGACCACTGTTCGAGGCCGACGCGGCCGTCCTCGACGCCGCCACGATCGCCCGGGACATCCACACGATCGCCGGGCTCGCCGCGTGCTGCGCCGGGGTCGGGCTCGGGCCGGCCCGGATGCGGCTCCTCGCTCGCGACGACGTCTGGTTCTGCGACGTCGAACCCCGGTTCCGGTTGCCGGATCTGCAGATGTCGTTCCGGGTGACCGATTCCTCGCCCGTCCTCGCGGCGTTCCTCGCGGTGGTCCGGCAGAACTGCGCGGACGTGGGCTCCTGGCTCGACGAGCTCCTCGCCCGGCACCCCGCTGCCACTGAGCGGCAACCGCCGCTTGGTGTGTCCTGAGCGGCGCGGGCACTGTGGTCCGGGAGAACTCCCGTGACCGCAAGGGGAAGACATGCCGTGGGATATTCGCGAATCGGTGCGCCTCGACGACGTCGAGCTGGCCTACCGCGTCGCCGGGGACGGGCCCGAGGCCGCCGTGCTGGTGCACGGCTGGCCGCAGACGCACGCCTGCTGGCGGCACGTGGTGGAGCCGCTCAGCCGCGGGCGCACGCTCATCGTGCCGGATCTGCGTGGGTACGGTGACTCGGGACTGGCCCGCTCGGGGGAGTACGACAAGCGCGCCACCGCCGCCGATCTCAGTGCCCTCATCCGCCACCTGGGGTTCTCCTCGGCGGTGGTGATCGGCCACGATCGCGGCGCGCGCGTCGCGCACCGGTGGGCCCTGGACCACCCCGCGGACATCGATGCCCTGGTGCTGCTGGACATCCTGCCGACCAGGGTCGTCATGGACACGTTCGACCGCGACTCGGCGAGCGCCATGTGGCACTGGTTCTTCCACCGGAACCCGGAGCTGGCGGCGACACTGGTCGCCGGCAACGTCGAGGCGTATCTGCGGCACTTCTTCTCCCGGGTCCTCGAATCCGGCGCCGTGGACGCGCGGACCTTCGAGCACTACGTCGCCGCGTTCAGCGATCCGGGACACCTGCGAGCGTCCTTCGAGGACTACCGGACCGGCTTCTCCACCGACCTCGACCGTGACCAGGCCGATCACGCGCGGGGGCTGCGGGTGCGGGCGCCGCTGCTCGTGCTGTGGGGCGCCGAGGGCGGTCTCGGCGGGACCGACGTGGTGCGCGTCTGGCAGGAGCACCACGCCGATCCCGTGGCCGTGCGCGGGTACGCCGTCCCGGGCGGTCACTACGTTCCCGAGGAAGCACCCGGGGACGTGGTGGCCGCCGTGGAGGCGTTCCTCGCCCAGCGGTGAGTCACACGGCGGTCAGCCCGCCGTCGACCAGGATCTCCACACCGGTCACGTAGGAGGCCTCGTCGCTGGCGAGGAAGAGGACGACGTCGGCGACCTCCCGCACCTCGCCGGCCCGCTTCATCGGCACCCCGTCCAGTTGCCGGGCCCGCCACACCGGGTCGGCCGAGCTGCGGGAGGTGCGCATCGGCGGGAGCATTCCCGGAGCCACCGCGTTGACCCGGATCCCGTCGTCGGCGTAATGCACGGAGGCGGTCCTGGTCATCGACTTCACGGCCGCCTTGGACGCCCCGTAGCCGAGGTGCACGCCGAGCTGGCCGATCGAGGCCGAGATCGAGGACAGGTTGACGATCGAGCCGCCGCCGGTGCGGGCCATGGCGGCGGCGCCGTGCTTGATGCCGAGGAACACACCCTTGGCGTTGACCAGCATGAGCTGGTCGAAGAACGCGGTGCTGGTGAGGTCGGGGTCGAAGGTGCCGCTGATCCCGGCGTTGTTGACCAGCACGTCGAGCCGCCCCAACTCCGCCAGGACCTCGTCGATCGCGGTCGTCCAGGAGCCTTCGTCGGTGACGTCCAGGTGGAGGTAGCGCGCCCGCCCGCCGCCGGCCTGAATTTCCTTGACCACGGTGGTGCCGTCGTCGTCGTTGATGTCGGCGACGACCACGGCCGCGCCCTCGCGGGCGAACGTCGTGGCGGTGGCGCGGCCCATCCCGCTGGAGGCGCCGGTGACCAGCGCGGTCTTGTCGCGCAGTCGCATGATCGGGTCCCTTTCCTGAGGTCAGCTGTGTGCGGAGAGGCGTCCGGTGACCGGTTCGCCCTCGGGTGCGCGGGCTCGCCTGCCCTTGACGACGACGGCGAGGATGCACACGGCGCCGGGCACGAGCAGCGAGAGGAACACCTGGTGGTAGTCCAGACCGGCGGCGACGAGCACCGTGCCGATGGCCGCTCCGCCGATCGCCCCGAACCGGGCGACGCCGGTCGCCCAGCTGGTTCCGGTGGCGCGGATGCTCGTGGGGTAGAAGGCGGCGCCGATGATCGGGAAGGCCGTGCCGCAGGTGTTGGTGAACACCCCCATCACGAACATCAGCGTCCCGAGCACCAGCACGTTCGGCGGCGCGACGGCCACCAGCACGAACATCGCGCAGGCGCACCCCATGGCGGCGACGACCGTGCGGTGCAGGCCGAAGCGGTCCATCGCCGACCCGATCCCGAGGTTGCCCAGTGTGCCACCGGCCTGGAGCAGCAGCCCCATCGTCGCGGCGGCGGTCAGGGAGAAGCCGATGTCGGTCATCAGGATGGGCATCCAGCTGTTCGTCAGGTAGACGATGAAGAACGCGGCGCTGAAGCCGATCCAGATGGTGGCGGTCCCCAGCCGGAACCGGCGGGCCACCAGCCCGGCGACCCGGGCCTTCGCCTCCACCGGCGGCTCGTGGAGGGCGAACCGGGTGCCGGGCGGGAAGTTCTCCGGCACGATCCGGTTCACCAGGCCCACCAGCTCGGCCTCCCGCCCGGCCTGGCGGGCGAGGTACTTCGGCGACTCGGGCAACGCGAAGTAGACGACGACGGCGTAGGCGATCGGCAGGACACCGGCGGCGACCAGCGCCCAGTGCCAGCTCGCGACCTGCACGACGAGGCTGGTGAGGAACCCGGCGATGGCGCCACCGAGGGTGTGGCCGCAGTAGGTGAGCGCCATCATCGTGCCCCGGCGCCGCACGGGAGCGTACTCGGAGACCAGCGTCGTCGCGTTGGGCAGCGCGGCACCGAGACCGAAACCGGTGAGCAGGCGGAGGATCGAGAACCACACCACGTCCGGGGCCAGCGCGGTCGCCGCGCACATCACCCCGAAGAAGACCATCGAAGCGAGGATGACCTTGCGCCGGCCGACGCGATCCGCGATCGGCCCGGCGACCAGGGACCCGAGCGCCATGCCGAGCAGCCCGCTCGTGATCACCGGCCCGAGCTGGGCCTTCGCCAGGCCCCAGTCGGCGAGCAGGGGCGGGCCGAGGTAAGCGACGACGGCGAGGTCCAGGCCGTCGAGGACCACCACACCCAGGCAGAGCAGCAGGACTTTACGCTGCAGGCCTCCGACCTTGTTGCGGTCGATGACGTGTTGCAGGTCGAGACTCGTCACGTGTCCTCCGTGGGACAGGAGCCGGTGAGCGCGCCGCCGAGGATGGCTCGCAGATCGTGTTCCGTCACCGGCTTCGGATTGGCGTAGGGCGCGGACAGCGCTTGGGCCACCACGGTGTCCACGCCGTCCTCCGGCATCCCGAGTGCCTTCAACGACATGTCGGCGCCGAGATCACTGGCGAGGCGGAACAGGTGCGCGGCCGGATCATCGGCCCCGAACGCGGCCCGCAACGCGGCCCGCGCCCGGGGCGCGGCCGGGAGGTTGACCGCGAGCACGTGCGGGAGTACCGCGGTGTGGATTTCGGCGTGCGGCAGGTCGAACGTGCCGCCGAGGATGTGACACAGCTTGTGGTGCAACGACATCGTGGTCGCGCCCAGCACGCTGCCGGCGAGCCACGCCCCGTAGAGGGCCTCCGATCGGGCGTCGAGGTCGTGCGGATCGGCGGCCACCCGGGGGAGCGCGGCGGCCAGCGCGCGTGCCGACTCGGCCGCCATCAACGCGGTGACCGGTGAACCGTCCGGGGCGTAGAGGGCTTCGGCGGCGTGCGCGAGGGCGTTGACCCCGCTGGTGAGCGACAGGGCCGCCGGCAGGGTGAGGGTCAGCCGCGGGTCGTAGACCACAGTGGACGGCAGCACTCGGGGGTCCCGGCCGGTGGTCTTGCGGCCGGCGTCGGTCAGGCCCCAGATCGGGGTCATCTCCGAGCCGGCGTAGGTCGTGGGCACCGCGACGACGGGCAGCCCGGTGTCCTTGGCGATGGCCTTCGCCAGGCCGATGGCGGAGCCGCCACCGACGGCGAGACATCCGTCGGCGCCGAGGTCCCGGCTGCGCGCGATCGCCGCCGCCGCGACCGCGACCGGCACGTGCGGGGCGGCGTGCGCGTGCAGTGCCGCGACCCGGCCGCCGAGCGGGGACGTGAGCTCGGTGGCCAGCTCCGCCTGCTCCGGGGTGCACACCACGATCAGCCTGCGCAGGCCCAGGCGCTCGACCTCCTCGGCCAGGCGGCTCACCGCCCCCGCCGCGAACACGACCCGGCCGGAGCGGCTCTCGTGCACGAAGTCGTGGGTCATGACCGAACCCGATCCAGGACGATGTCGAATTCGAGGAGCCGGAACGGGTTCGCCACCCCGTAGCGCGCGGCGCGATCCGGATCGTCG
This sequence comes from Amycolatopsis ruanii, assembly GCF_003385175.1. Lineage (NCBI taxonomy): Bacteria > Bacillati > Actinomycetota > Actinomycetes > Pseudonocardiales > Pseudonocardiaceae > Amycolatopsis > Amycolatopsis ruanii. Next base: position 102,439 of record NZ_PQHY01000016.1, on the reverse strand, counting down.
ACGTCGGTGACGGGCCGGATCAGTGACTCCTTGACCCCGAACACCGTGTCGGAGTCCAGGTACGGGCTCCCTTCGACGAACACGTGGGTGGTGAGCGGCGCGTGGCCCGGGGCGTCGGCGATGACGTGGATGTGCGCGGGCCGGTTCGGGTGCCGCCTGGTGGCGGCGAGCAACCGGCCGACCGGCCCGTCGTCCGGGATCGGGTAGTAGCGGGGAACCACGGTGCGCAGCCAGAACCGGCCGTGCTCGTCGGTGACGAACAGCCCGCGCAGGTTGCGCTCCGGCTGCACGCCGGGTTGCTGCACGTCGTAGAACCCGGCGCCGTTGGCCTGCCACACGTCCACTCGCGCGCCGGGCAGCGGGGTTCCGTCGGACGAGCGGACCTGCCCGGCGAACACGCACGGCTCACCGTTGCCGTCGAGCGAGATGTTCGCGCCGAGCTCGCGTGGCGGGGAGTCGACCAGGTGGAACGGGCCGAGGACCGTGGTGTCGGTGGCGGCGGCGGATTTCCGGTTGTTGATCGCGTCGACCAGCATCGACACCCCGAGCACGTCGGAGAGCAGGACGAACTCCTGGCGGGTGTCGTCGCAGGTGTGCCCGGTCGCGGTGAGGAAATCGATCGCCTGCTGCCACTCCGCGTCGGTCAGTTCGACGTCCTTGACGAACGCGTGCAGGTGCTTGACGAGGCTCGTCATGACCTGCTTCAAGCGTGGGTCGGGGGTGCCGGCGAAGCTCTCCGCGACGACCTCCGCCGAGGTGTCCTCCGAAAAGCCGGTCATCGGCCCTCCTCGAGGTTGATCGTCCAGGGGGGCGCGGGGAATGCGGCGCGGTCGAGGACGTCGGTGGCGGCGTCGAAGGCGAACCGGGCCGCGTCCCGCGCCGGGCGGGCGTCGAGCTCGTCGGAGAAGACCTCCGCCGACATCGGCGCGGTGACGCCGCGGTCCCGCAGGGCGCCCAGCACGGCGAGCGTGTCCCCGGCGCCGCGGCCGGGCAGCAGCCGCCGGTGGCGGGCCTCCTCGGTCAGGTCGGGACCCGGTTCGGGCAGCACGTCGCACAGCTGCACCGTGGTGATCACGGAGGCGGGGATGCCGTCGAGATCGGCGGGCGTGGCGCCGGAGCGGAACCAGTGCCACAGGTCGAGCGTGATCCCGCCGTTGCGCCGGTCCGCCGCGGCGACGACCTCCCACACCTCGCCGAGCGTGCGGACGTGGCTGTAGGGGAGGAACTCGAAGCCGACCAGCACGCCGTGCTCGGCGGCGCGGTCGCACAGCGCGCCGAACGGCTCCACCAGGTCGGTCAGCGGGTGCGCCTGGAACATCGGGAGGTTGAGGTGCCGCACCCCGATCCGGTCGGCGAGCCGGAACATGGCCTCCTCCACCGGATCGGGGCCCAGCGCCCAGTCCCAGTTGTGCTCCAGCTCGAGCACCCGCAGACCGTGCTGGTCGAGCAGGTCGCGGATCCGCCCGTCGGGCAGGTCCGTGCCGAGGTAGTCACTCACCCGCAATCCGATGCCGGTGAACCCGGCCTGGGCAGCCGCGGTGATGCGGGTGGGGAGGTCGGCGTGGCGCAGCGTGTTCGCGCTGCAGTTGAGGTGCTTCATGCTCATCCCTTGCTCACCTCGCCCGCGGTGGCCGAGCCCGCGAGCCATTTCGCGCCCTCGTCGTACAGGCGGCGCACGGCCTCTCCGGTGAGCCCGGGCAGCCCGGTCTTGACCGTGAACCCCGCCTTGGTCTGCAGGTAGGCCAGATGGCGGTATCCGGACGGGAACCGGTTCAGCAGTCCGGTGTCGAGCTCCAGCCGCGCGGACGGGTCGACGGGGTCGAGCCGGTCCTTCTCGTAGATCGGCTGCCTGCGCACGATCTTCCACGCGCCCTCGTGGCGGCAGCAGAAGTCGTAGAACCGGCCGGTGCACACCACGTCGGCCTCGACCCCGTCGACGCTCGCGCGCTGGCTGATCGTCATCTTCGTCTGGACGACGGCCCGGTCGCCGTCGACGTCGGCGCTGTGCCCGCCCAGGAAGTGCAGGATGTTCACGCCCCGGTCGAACCCCTCGCGGCTGACCGCGATGAACTCCGCGGCCGGCCCCTGGAACCAGGTGGCGGTCATCCACCCCTGGATCGGGTGCCAGACCGTCGCGAAGCGATCCCAGTCCCCGGCGTCGCGCCAGACGACCCAGTTGTCGACCAGTTCGCGCAGTTCCAGCCTGTCTTCGAGGCTCGTCGGCATGCTTTCCAACCCCCTTGTCATCGGATCGCCGGCGCCAGCTGGGTTCCGGCGGCGACGTGGATCACTTCGCCCGTGATGGCGCGGGCCCGGTCGGACACCAGGAACGCCACGGTGTTCGCGACGTCGGCCGGTTCCACCAGCCTGCCCAGCGGCGAGGCGGCGGCCATCGTGCCGGCGTAGTCGTCGAGGAACCCCGGATCGGCCTTCTGGGCGTTGAAGGCGGTGTGCACGAAACTCGGCGCCACGACGTTGACCGTGACCCCGAGCGGGCCCAGTTCGCGGGCGGCCACCCGGGTCGGCCCGACGAGCCCGGCCTTCGACGCGGAGTACGCCGGGGTCCAGCCGCCGCCGAGCCACACGCGCGAGCCGATCGACACCACCCGGCCGCCGCCCTGCCGCCGCCACCGCGGAACGCAGTGCTTCATCAGCAGCACCGGCCCGGTCAGGTTCACCTGCACCGTCGCCTGCCACGTGTCGAGGTCCAGGTCCGCCACCGTGTGCGGCGGCTCGATGCCGGCGTTGTTCACCAGCGCGTCGACCCGGCCCCAGGTGGCGTCCACCTGCTCGACGGCGGCCCGGACCGCTGCCTCGTCGGTGACGTCCGCCTCGACGCCCAGCACCTCTCCGGTGAACCGATCCGCGGCCTGGCTCGCCCCGCGGCGGTCCAGCAGCGCGACCCGGAAGCCGTCCGCGAGCAGGGCCGTGGCGATCGCCGTGCCCATGCCGCCGGCGCCCCCGGTCACGATCGCGACCGGGGCGGTCACGACGCGTGCTCCGTCGCGACCTTGACGATCGTGTCCGCCACGGCGCCGGGCATCGACAACATGGGGGAGTGGCTGGAGTCGAGTTCGCTCACCGAGCCTGCCCGGGCGGCCATCTTGCGCTGGACCTCCGGCGTGCAGGCCCGGTCCAGCGTGCACACGACGAAGTGGGCGGGAACCGTCCGCCAGGCCGCCCGGGAGACGACCGCGGTCCGGGCGTCGGCGTGCTCGGGGGTGAGGCGCCCGGCCGCGCTCGCCGCGTCGGCGGGCGCGCAGTCGTGGTAGAAGGCGTGCCGCGCGGTGTCCGGGTCGATGACCAGGTAGTCGCCGACCTGGCGGATGTCGTCCTTGCCCGCCTGGGAGCCCGCCTCGGCGTCGTTGACGGACGCCACCGAGTCGCCGGGTTCGAGGCAGAACGCGCTCAGGTAGATCAGGGCACGCACGCCCGGGGCGTCGCCGACCTCGGTCAGCAGGGCGCCGGAGTAGGAGTGGCCGACGAGCACGACGTCACCGGGGATGCCGTCGAGCACGCGGACGAGGTGGTCGCAGTGCCCCCGGAACGTCGGGTCACCCGGGGCCCGGTCCTTGCCGGGCAGCGTGACGCTGACGCAGGGATAGCCGTCGGCTTCGAGCAGGGTCGAGACACGTTCCCAGGCCCAGCCGCCGTGCCACATCCCGTGCACGAGAACGATGGTGGGACGGTCGGTCATGACGCGGTCCTTCCGGTCAGTTGCTTGTCTACTGTGGACACGCTGGTGTCACGGGTGCGGAGGGAGTAGGTGAGCGCGATCCCGGCCATGTAGATCCCGGCGATCACCCAGAGCGTCCCGGCGACACCGATCGGCGCCACCAGCCCGGCGACGACGGGCCCCAGGAACTGGCTCACCCCCGCGCCGAGGTTCAGGATCGCGACGGCGCCGCCGACGCGGTGCGGGGCCAGCGCGGGCAGGATCGCCGAGAGCGGGACGAATCCGGAGAGCCCGGCGCCGTAGACGACGGCGACCACGAGGACGGCCCAGAAGTTCGGGCCCAGCAGCGCCGGCACGTGGTAGAAGGCGGGCACGCTGAGCGCGCAGAGCAGACCGCCGAACCACGCCACCGTGCGGACGCGGCCGATCCGGTCGGCGACGTAGCCGAACAGCACGTTGGCGAGGATGTTCGTCAGCAGCATGGTGCCCCACACCGTCTGCCATTCCGGTGTGGACAGTCCGACGTCCCGCACCATGAACGTGCCCAGGAACACGACGAAGGCGTAGAAACCCAGGGTGTTGATCACTCGGACGATCCCGCCGAGACCCACCTTCGGCCGTTCGACGACGACGGTGACGGCGCCGAGCACGGCACGCAGGCTGGTCGCGGCACCGGCAGGCGGTTGCGGGCGGGCCTTGACCAGGACCGCGAGCAGGATCCCGCCGGCCCCGATGAACGCCAGCGAGGTGACCAGGGTGGCGAACTCGCCGATCAGCGGGATGACCGCCCCCGCGTAGTAGGAGCTGATCACCCCGAGGCCGAGCACGAAGAAGAACCAGTACCAGCCCACGGCCTTGCCCATCACCGACTCGGGCGTGTCCATGGCCACCCAGACGAGGAAGCCGTAGGAGAACAGCGGATAACCCAGCCCGCGGACGCCGAAGCTGATCAGCATGACCGTGAAGTCGCCCTGAGCCAGCGCGACCAGGAACGCGATCTCGAAGACCACCCAGATCGCGAACCCGGCGAACATCACGCGCCGGGGGCCGAACGCCTCGGCGAGCGCACCGGACAACCAGGCGGCGACGGCGACGACGAACCCGTAGACGCTCCACAGCAGCGAGGTCTGGCCCGGTCCGAAGCCGCGCTCGGCGAGGTAAGGGGACAGGAAGCCCGACTCGATGCCGTCGCCGATCATGAACAACGTGAGCGCCACGAACCCCCAGCGCAGATGCGGGACGATGCCCTGCCGTGCCCAGAACCCGCTCATCGGTCCGGCCACCCGGTGACACGGCCGTCGGTTGTCTTCATCCTCAGAACCTCCTTGTTCTGCCCTGGTCTCGCGGGAACGTAGCGATCCTGCGGCCCGGCCACCGCCGGCACCAGACGTGATTGCCGCCCAGTGGCAATCGTCCGTACATTGGCGGCATGGCAGGCCGAACGAACACGCCCGGACAGTCGGTCTCCCGGCGGCTGCTGACCGTCCTCGACTGTTTCGACGTGGCGCATCCGGCGCTCACGCTCACCGAGGTGGCCACCCGCAGCGGCCTGCCGATTTCGACCGCGCGCCGGCTCATCACCGAGTTGCGGGAGTGGGGCGGGCTGGAACGCCTCGAGGACGGCCGGTACCGCATCGGGATGCGCTTGTGGACGATCGGCACCCTGGCCCCGCGGCAGCGTGGGCTGCGGGAGGCCGCGCTGCCCTACATGCACGACCTCTTCCAGGCGGCCCAGGAGAACCTCCAGCTCACGGTGCTGGAGGGCACGCAGGCGCTGTGCATCGAGAAGATCTCCAGCACCAAGGCCGTTCCCACGCGGACCGAGGTCGGTGGCCGCCTGCCGCTGCACGCGACCGGCGTCGGGAAGGTCTTCCTGGCGTTCTCCGGACAGGACCTGCTGCGGTCGGTCGTCGAGGCGGGGCTGGCCCGGATGACCCCGCACACGATCACCCAGCCGGGCCGCCTCGCGGCCGCGCTGGAGGAGGTCCGCAAGACCGGTGTCGCCTACTCCTACGAGGAGATGACCCTGGGCGCGGTGTCCGTCGCCGCCCCGGTCCTCGGCCTGGACGGCCGGGTGCGCGCCGCGCTCGGCATCGTGGCGCATTCCCGCGCCGCCGTCGACCGGCTCGCCCCGGCTGTGCGCACCGCGGCCCTGGGCATCGCCCGCTGGGCCGATTGAGCCCCGGCGGGGAGCCGGTCAGGCTTCGCGAGCGGCCTCGCTCCTCACGCGCGCGTGCGGCCCAGACGGAACGTTCGGTGCGGACTGCGAGGTCGTCACGCCGCAGGAGGCTGTGCGGGCTGTTCGTGTCGAGCAGCCGGCCGGGCGCGGCGCGGCCCTCGGGATTGCCCGCTGGGCCGGCTGAGTCCCGTCGGGGACCGGTCAGGGGAGGCCCGGCGGCGGGCGGCCGGCGGAGCAGGTGATCCAGCGCGGCGCCGGCCCGCTGCGGCAGATGCCTCGTGCCGGGCAGCACGGCCGCTCGGCAGTGGTCAGTCGCGTCGATGAGTCCGGCTTCGCGGAGGGCCTCTCCTCAAGCGCGGCGTGCGGCCCAGACGGAACGTTCGGTGCGGACCGCGAGGTCCTCACGCCGCAGGAGGCTGTGCGGGCTGTTCGTGTCGAGCAGCCGGTCGAGCGCGGCGAGGTCCTCGGGGTCGAGCTCGGCCGCGACCGCGCCGCGGGCGCGCTGCAGCGCGCCCAGGGCGTACCGGCCGACCGCCGCGTTGCCGGCGCCCTGGACGTCCACCTCGACGACGAGCTCGCCCTCCACCACGAACCCGGCGGCGGCGAGCATCGGTCCCCAGTCGGCGCCGCGATGGGGGAGGTGCTGGGCGTGGCGCCGGTCGCTCACGGCGTGGACGCGGTCCTCCAGGCCGGGCCGGTCGTCGGGTGCGGTCCTGGGCAGGAAGCGGGGAATGCCCGCCATCTCGACCACGACGAACAGGCCGCCGGGCGCGAGCAGGTCGTGGACGGACCGCAGGGCGCGGCCGGGATCGGCCATGTGGTGCACGGCGCCCGAGGCCCAGACGAGGTCCGGGGTGCCGAGGTCGGGCCAGGTGGCATCGTCGAGGTCGGCGAGCACCGTGTGCACGTGCCCCTCCACCCCGCGGGCGCACGCCTTCTCACTGAGCCGCCGCAGGTGGCCGGGGGAGGTGTCCACGGCCGTGACATGCGCCTCGGGGAACTGGTCGAGAAGGGCGAACGTGCCCGCGCCGGTGCCCGAGGCGAGGTCGACGATCTGGCGCGGATCGCCGTGCAGGGGCAGCCACCTGATGATGCCGGCGGTGTGCTCGGCGAGGACTTCCGCGTCCAGTTCGAGGATCTCCGCCAGCGCGCTGTCGGGGTCGTGGTGGTGGCCGTGCCGGCGGTGGTCGTGGTGCTGGGCGTGCGTCATACTGCGACGATAAGCGCGTTATGCCTTTTCCGCGTGTTGTCATGCGCATTGCGCAAGGAAGTCGGCTCGCGCGATGCTAGGAGCGCAAGTCGTGGCGTCGTGAGCCGTCGTCCTCGGAGTTGTCGTTCTCGCGATGCCCGCGGCGGGCGTCGCGGTCGTAGATGAACAAGACCTCGCACGGGCGGCCCTCCGCCCCGATGGCGTGCGGCGTCATGGTCGGGAACTCGGCGGCGCGGTTCGTCTCGACCCGGAACCTGGCGTCCCCCAGCACCAAGGTGGCGGTGCCGGACAGCACGAGGAGCCACTCCCGGCCGGGGTGGGCACGCATCCTGGCGGGGTTGTCCGGCGGCGGCTCGGTCAGCCGCCTGCGCATCACCGTCATGCCGGGGTCGCTCTTCATCGGCCAGCTCAGTCCGCGCGCTCCGTGGTTCATCGGGCTGATGATGACGTCGTCCACGGCGTTCTCGACCAGCTGGTCGAGGGTGGTGTCCAAGGCGCGGGCCAGTGCGACGAGCTGGTCCAGCGCCAGGCGGCGCTGACCGTTTTCGATGCGGCTCAGCGAGGACTGTCCCAGGTGGACTCGCTTGGCCAGTTCCTCCAGGGACAGGCCCTGCGCGACCCGCAAGGCCCGGATCCGTTTGCGCACGAGGCCGTCCAGCGCACTTTCTTCTTGCGTCATGAGCAAGAGTGTATGCCATTGACGCAAATCCTGCTTAACATCGTGGCAGACGGTTCCCGGGCGCCGAACCACGTTCCGGGCCGTGATCTCCCAAATCCATCGGAAAGGAACCCATGAGCACCAACCAGCCCGCGCAGGGGGCTGCCACCCCGGACGCGCGGCAGCTGCGCACCATCCTCATCTCCGTGTCCGTCTCGTTGATGGCCGTCGTCGCCTCGGTCTCGGGCCTGAACGTCGCGCAGACCCACATGGCCGTCGAGTTCGGCGCCTCCCTGGGCACGGTTCTCTGGATCATCAACATCTACACCCTGACCCTGGCCGCGCTGCTGCTGCCGCTCGGCGCGATCGGTGACCGCCTGGGCCGCAAGCCCATGCTCACCGCCGGGCTCACGGTGTTCGGCACCGCGAACGTGGTGGCGGCACTGGCCCCGACCGCCGAGGTCATGATCGCCGCCCGCGCGATCGGCGGCGCCGGCGCCGCGATGATCATGCCGATCACCCTTGCCGTCATCACCTCCACCTTCCCCGAGGAACAGCGCGGCAAGGCCATCGGCGTGTGGACGGCCGTCGCGGGAGGCGGCGGCGTCCTGGGCATGTTCCTCTCCGCCCTCCTGGTCGACGTCGTCGACTGGCGCTGGCTGTTCGCGCTCCCGATCGCGCTGATCGTCGTGGCGATGGCGACGACGGTGAAGTCGGTGCCCAACTCCCGTGAGCGCGCGGCACACGCCTACGACACCGTCGGCGCGCTGCTCGCCGCCGTCGCCGTCGTCGGTCTCATCTTCGCGCTGCAGGAAGGGCCCGAAGGCGGCTGGGCCGCCCCGGAAACGGTGATCAGCCTCGCCGCCGGCCTCGTCGCCGGCATCGCCTTCGTGGTCTGGGAGCTGCGCCGCCGGGACGCCGCCCTGCTGAACGTGCGCTTGTTCCGGGAACGCGGCTTGGCGGGCGGCTCGCTCACGTTGCTCGCGGTCTTCGGCGTCCAAGCGGGTATCGGCGTGGTGCTGTTCCCGTTCTTCCAGGCCGTGCTCGGGTGGTCGGGACTGCTGTCGACGGCGGCCCTGATGCCCATGGCGATCTCGATGATGCTGGCTTCCGGCCTCGCGGCCAAGCTGGCCGCGGGCATCGGCTCCCGCGCGACCATGGCTGCCGGCGTCGCGCTGGCCGTCGTGGGACTGGTGTTCATGGCCCTGTTCGTCTCGGTGTCGGGCGGCTACCTGTCGATCCTGCCGGGGCTGGTCGCCGTGGGTCTGGGCATGGGCCTGTCGATGACGCCGTCCACCGAGGCCATCACCGGCTCGTTGCCGCGGGACAAGCAGGGTGTCGCCTCCGCGCTCAACGACATCACCCGCGAACTCGGCACCGCCCTGGGTGTCGCGGTGCTGGGCGCGCTGCTGTCCGCCGGGTATCGCGGCTCGATCGACGGCAGGCTGGCCGGTGTCCCCGAGGAGGCCGCGGACGTCGCCAGGGAGGGCGTCGCCAACGCCGTCGAGGTCTCGGGCGGCGCCGGCGCGCAGGCGGCACAGATCGTCCAGGCCGCCCGCGAGTCGTTCGTGGACGGATGGCAGCAGTCCATCTGGGCCGGAGCGGCCGTGATGGTGGTGTTGTTCGTCTACGTCGCCGTGTGGGGCCCGAAGAACCGGATGCGCTCCACAGTGGACGACACCGAGACCGCGCTCAGGTCGAGCCTGGTCGAATGAGCCGGCTCGACCCAGCTCAGCCGCCCGGTCAGCTGACGTTGTTGCGGCGTTCGAGGAAAACGGTGTCGTGCCAGGTGCCGTTGCGTTGGGCGATGCGTTCGCGGATGCCGATGGTGCGGTAGCCGGCGGAGTGGTGCAGGGCGAGGCCGGCGCGGTTTTCGGTGAAGATGGAGGTTTGCAGGGTCCAGTAGCCGGCCTCGTCGAGGGCGATGACCTGCTGCCGGATCAGGGCTTTGCCGATGCCGCGGCCGCGGTGGCCGTCGGCGACGTAGATCGAGGTTTCGGCGACGCCGGCGTAGCAGTCGCGAGTGGACACCGGGGTGGCGGCCGCCCAGCCGACCACCTCGCCGTCCAGTTCGGCGACCCACCGCTGGTCCGGGAGCCATGTCGCGTCGAGGGTGGCCCGGCTGGGGACGGTGGTCTCGAAGGTGGCGATCCCGGTGGCCATGCCTTCGCCGTAGATGCGGCGGACCGCGGCCCAGTCCTCGTCGCGCAAGGCCCGCACGGTGACGTCGGCGGGGACGTCTTCGGGGCAGCAGGGACGCGGCGCGAGCAGGCCCATCACGGCGTCGGCGGCGTGCGGGAGGCCGGCGCAGCAGGCCGCGTTGACGGTGACGATGGTGGCGGTGCCCTCCTTGCGCACCTGCACGAACCCGACGTCGGCGAGCTTGCGCACGTGGTGTGAGCAGGTGGACTGGCTGATGCCGACCAGGCCGGTCAGGGCGCCGACGGTGATGCCGCGGGGTGCGGTGGCCACGGCGTGCAGCAGCCGCACCCGGGTGGGCTCGGCCAGGCACGCGAACCAGTCGGCGTAGGTGGCGGCTTCCCCGTCGGGCAGGACTCGGGCCTGGGGCGCGGCAGTCATGGTCATGCCCCCGAGTGTATCGATTCCAATCGATGGTTGCCTCGATCGATGACAGTCGATACAGTCTGGGCAAGTCAATCGAGCTGGATCGATGGAATGGGCCGGGATGAGTGAGCTGCCCGTCGTGGTGGTGGGGGCTGGGCCGATCGGGCTCGCGGCCGCGTCCGAGGTGCTGGAGCGGGGTTTGGAGCCGGTGGTGCTGGAGCGCGGGTCGCAGGCGGGGGCGTCGGTGGCGCAGTGGAACCACGTGCGCTTGTTCTCCCAGTGGTCGGAGCTGGTGGACCCGGCGGCAGGCCGCCTCCTGGAGGCCACCGGCTGGGAACACCCCGCGGCCGAGGACTACCCGACGGGGCAGGAGTGGGTCGCGTGTTACCTGGCGCCGTTGGCTGCCGCCCTCGGTGAGCGCGTGCGGTTCGGCGCGGAGGTGGTGGGTGTGGCGCGCCGGGGCCGGGACCGCGTGGTGGATCACGGGCGGGACACCGAGCCGCTGACGGTGCACGTCCGCCACGCCGACGGCCGCGAGGAGCTGATCACCGCGCGCGCGGTGATCGACGCCTCGGGCACGTGGACCAACCCGAACCCACTGGGTGGCGACGGGCTCCCGGCGCTGGGCGAACGGGCGGCGGCGGACCGGATCACCTACCAGGTGCCCGACCTCGGCGACCCGGTGGTCCGGGAACGGTTCGCCGGCAGGCACGTCGCGGTCGCGGGCAGCGGGCACTCCGCGTTGACGGCGCTGGTCGCGCTCACCGCCGTGGCGGGCACGCGGATCAGCTGGATCCTGCGCCGCGGCTCGGTGGGCACCACCTTCGGCGGCGGCGAGGCCGACCAGCTGCCCGCCCGCGGCGCGCTCGGGCTGCGGGCCAAGGAGGCCGTGGACGCCGGGCTGGTGCAGATCGTGTCCGGGTTCCGCACCGAGGCCGTGACGCGCGACGAGCAGGGCCGCCTGGTGCTGCGCTCGGGCGACGGGCGCACCGTCGAGGCGGTGGACGAGGTCGTGGTGGTGACCGGCTTCCGCCCAGACCTGTCCTGGCTGTCGGAGCTGCGGCTGGAGCTGGACGCCACGCTGCAGGCGCCGGTCGCGCTCGCGCCGCTGATCGACCCGAACGTGCACTCCTGCGGCACCGTCTACCCGCACGGCGCGAAGGAACTCGCGCACCCGGAGCCGAACGTGTACCTGGCCGGGATGAAGAGCTACGGCCGCGCCCCCACGTTCCTCGCCATGACCGGCTACGAGCAGGTCCGCTCCATCGCCGCCGCACTGGCCGGGGACCACGAGGCCGCCGGACGGGTGGAGCTGGTCCTGGCCGAGACCGGGGTGTGCGGCGGGGCCGGCTTGTTCGTCGTCTCGACCGACAGCGGCGAGGAGCTGTCCGCGCCGATCGTCATCGCCGCGACCGGCGCCTTCACCTCCCCGTATCGGCCCGCGCTCCCCGGACTCGACGAGTTCACCGGGACCGTCCTGCACTCCGGCGACTACCGCGAGCCGAGCCCCTTCGCCGGGCAGCGGATCGTGGTGGTGGGCGCGGCCAACTCCGCCGTCCAGATCGCGATCGACCTCGCCCCGCACGCCCGCGTCACCCTCGCCACCCGATCCGCTACGCCCCCCGGAAACCGCTCGGGCGGGACGTGCACTTCTGGCTCACCGTCACCGGATTCGACGCCCTGCCCATCGGCCCCTGGCTGCGCACCAAGCCGGGCATGCCCGTCCAGGACGCGGGCGGCTACCGCGCCGCGATCGACGCCGGCGCACCAGACCAGCGCCGGATGTTCACCGCCATCGACGGCGACACCGTGACCTGGCCCGACGGCACCCGCGAACGGGTCGACACCATCCTCCTGGCGACCGGGTTCCGCCCGGGACTGTCCTACTTGGACAAGCTCGGTGCCCTCGGCCCGGCCGGGATGCCGAAGCAGCACCGCGGCCTGTCCACCACCCATCCCGGGCTCGGGTTCGTCGGGCTGGAGTGGCAGCGCAGCTTCTCCTCCGCGACCATCCGCGGCGTCGGCCGCGACGCGGCCTACCTCGCCCGACGGCTGCTAAGGCGGTGAGCGGTCGGGTGCGTGTGGATCGGGCCGATCAGCGTCTCGCCGAGCGGGGTGAGTGCGTACTCGGCGCGGGCGGCACCTCGGCGTAGGCGTGGCGGTCGACGAGCTCACCGCGGCGGACCGGGCCCTTGCTGAGACCGGCGAGCACGACCCTCCGGTGAATTTCCGCTGCCGCAGCCGCTTCCGTTCGTACCCGGCTGGGGCATCAGCGGTGTCGTCGAAGAGACCAGGACGTACCGGTTGCGGCCCGGTGACGAGGTGTTCGGCATGCCGCTGTTCCCCCGTGTGGCTGAACGCGTACGCGGAATTCGTGGCGGCCCCGGCGTTGCACCTGGTGCGCAAGCCGGCTTCGTTGTCGCATGTGGAGGCTGCGGCGCTGCCGGTCGTCGGGCTGACGGCGTGGCAGGGCGAGCTCCGGGTCCACGTGCAGGAGGTGTTCCCCTTCGACCGGATCGCAGACGCGCACCGCCTGCTCGACGCCGGCCACCTGCAGGGCAAGCTCGTCCTCACCGTCTGACGCCGCGGGCGGCGTTCGAAGCTCCGCCCCGTGATCGTGGGGGCTCCGGCGTTTCAGTCGCCGTTCTCCGTGAAGAGCTTGATCAGGCCCGCGGCCGCGTCGTCGCCGTCGAGGTCGTGGAGTTCCGCGCCGATGGAGCCGAACTCCACGCTGCGCGGGAACATGGCTTCCTCGTACTGCGTGAGGGCGGTTTCGATGTCGCCGGGGTGGGCGGCGATGGCCTTGCCGAGTTCGGCGCCGTCGTACATGGCGCTGTTGGCGCCTTCGCCGTTCGGCGTCAGGAGGTGCGCGGCGTCGCCGAGCAGGGTCACCCCGGGCACCCGCTCCCACTTGTGCCCGAGCGGCAGGGTGAAGATGGGACGCAGCAGCGGTGCGACGTCGCCGTCGGTGATCAGTGCGGTGAGCTCGGGTGCCCACCCGTCGAACTCCTGCGCGATCCGTGCGGCCGCGGCCGCGCCGTCGGCGAAGTCGATGGCCGCGAACCACTCCAGCGGTTCGCGGAGTACGACGTAGGTGTGGATGGTCTCGCCCTTTTCCCGGTGGGCCTGGATCCCCTTGCCGCCCGTCGCGGGTGCGGCCATGGAGCCGCTGCCGACGGCTCGCGCGGCAGCCGGGTGCCGGGTGTCGACGTCGAACAGGTAGGTCTCCACATAGGACATCCCGGTGTACTCGGGTGTGGCATCGGAGAGCAACGGCCGCACCCGTGACCACGCGCCGTCCGCTCCGACGAGCAGGCTCGTGGTGATGGTGCCGCCGTCGGCGAAGGTCACCTCGTGGTGCCCGTCGCCCAGGGAGCGGGTGCCGACGGCCTTTCGGCCCCACTGCACGGTGTCGCCGGGGAGTGAGTCGAGCAGGATCCGGCGCAGGTCGCCGCGCTGCACTTCGGGTCGTCCGCCGGTGCCGTCGTCGGGCTTGTCGAGCAGGACGGTCCCGTCGGAGGCGAGGATCCGCATGGCCTGGCGGCCGTGGAGGACGATGCCGCGGAACTCGTCCATCAGGCCGGCCGCTTCGATGGCGAGCTGCCCGTTGTAGTCGTGGATGTCGAGCATCCCGCCCTGCGTGCGGGCCGTCGGCGCGGGCTCGGCTTCGTAGACCGTGGCCGGGATTCCGTGGAGGTGCAGGACACGGGCGAGCGTGAGGCCGCCGAGTCCCGCCCCGATGATCGTGACGTGAGGGGTGTTCATAATGGTCTTCTTCCGGGCAGGTCCAGGCCGGCGCGGCGCGGACGTGGGGTGGCGGGGCGGTGGGTCAGGACGGGTCCGGCTGCGGCAGATCCGCGGCGATCTTCGTGAGGAGGGCCTGCAGGGTGGCGCGCTCCGCCTGGTCCAGCGGGGCCAGGATCGACTCCTCGACGCCGGTCATCGCGGTCTCGAACCCGGCGATCAGTTCGCTTCCCGCCGGTGTCGCGTAGACGCGTTTGCTGCGCTCGTTGCCGGGCTCGATGCGCCGCTCGACGAAACCGCGGCGCTCGAGCCCCTGCAGGAGGCTGGTCACGCTCGCCGCGCTGGTGCGGCTCATCCGGGCGATGTCCCGCTGGATCGCCCCGGGGTTGCGGACCAGGTAGACGAGCGCGGCGCTCTGCTCGTGGGTGAGCCCGCGCTCCCGGATCCAGTCCTCGCCGCTTTTCCGCTGCGCCCAGACGATCCAGCGCATCAGATCGAGGCTGCCGGTCGGTGTCGTCTCCATGCTTCGACCTTCTCAGCTGGAGGAGACGATGTGCACCGGCGTCCGGACGCCCCATTCCTCGGCGCCGTCGGCGACGAGGTCGGCGATCCGCTGGTGCCCTTCGTCGAACTGCCCTTCCTGGAGCGCGGCGCTCGAGTAGTGGCGGTCGAACGACGCGTCGTCCCGGTAGAACTCGAAGGCCCACATGACGTCGGGATCTTCGTCCGAGCGGGCGAGGACCCACTCGACCGGGCCGTCCGGGTCGCCGTTGAAGTGTTGCTCGTGGCAGGCCTGGAACAGTTCGTCCCCCATTCCGGGCTTCGCCTTGACCTTCAACACCATTCCCGGCTGCTTCGCATGCATCTCGTGCTCCTTTCTCGGGTGCTCGCCCTGTCGACTAACACTTAGCACTCTAAACGTTAGAGTTCTAAGTGTCAAGGAGATGCAGGTGAGGTCCGCGCCGAGGACGGGCTTTACGCGCGAGCCTCGCCAGAAGCCGCCTCGCGCCGCTGGAGCGGCTTGTCGGTGGTGGACCAGCGGCGGCGGGGGTGCCCAGGGATGGCTGCGGCAGTAGTTCGTCTCGCGCCCGTTGGCTCCGATGACGCCGACCGGCACCCTCCGGCTCGAGGACTGCCCCGCTTGCGACCCGCGACAACGGTCCGTCGCTGGTCAGACCCTGCCGGGTCACGCCGATCACCCGGCGGCGCAGCCCAAGCCGGTGTATGCGCAGAACGCGAGCCGGATGGCCTCGCCCTGCCCGATGGATGAGCCGCTTCTTCTTGCCGGGATCCTTCGAGTTGTGGCTCGCCTCCGGCACGGTGACGACGAAGTCGAACCCGTCGATGACCACAGCCGGTTCGCCGCCGCGCAGCTAGAACGGCTCGGCCCCGGCATCGTCCTGGTCGATGCCGGTTCGCGCTTGCCGGATCGGCGCCGGTTCGCGATGCACCGGATACGGCCGGAACGTCACCGAGGCCACTCCCTCCAGCTCGTCCGCAAGCCGCCGCCTCAGCTCCTCGCCCGCCTGGTTGAAGCGGATCGCCTCCGCGCGGTCGTCGAACCCGGAATCGACGGGGTTCGCCGAGTCGTACTGCTGCTCGTACCACGCCGCCCACCGTTCGAGGTCAGTGCGCAGCAAGCTGCTGATCGGCAATGCGGCCGGCGGCACATTCGCCACGCCGTCTTGGCGCTCCTCCCACACCGGCCAGCAGCCGAACCCCACGCCAACCCTGAGTCTGTGCACGGCTCGAAGCCTAGGTCATGGTCCGCTCGCCGATGGGCGGTTGGGACGGGCGTGCTTCGCAGCGCGGCTGGGTCCGCCGGGGCGCAGCGGGGCAGCAGGGCGGCCGGGCAGGTCGGCGGCGGGGTGGTTCATTGGCGGGCGTTGCGGCCCAAGGTGGCGTAGACGGGCGCCCCTCCGGTGTCAGCTCGAGCAGCGCTGCCAGCCGGCGACGAGCTGCGGGCCTGCTGCGCAGCGCCTACCCCGACCTCCGTGATCGATGGCAACAAGCGGCTGAGCTGGATGGCCGCCTTCGTGTTCTACGGGCTGACCGGTCTCGTCTCGACGCGCCCGCGGATGAGGCATACGACCTCGTCATCGGGGTTTCCACCGGCGCGGTCCCGTATGCGGAGGCCGCCGCGCGGCCGGCCCGATGGACTCGGCCCAGCCTCGCTCCACCGCGTGGTCCTGCTGACTTCCGCTCCGGTACCTCAGTGTGCTTCGCGGACTCGGATCCGGGAGTCCAGCCCGACCGGCGTCGAGTCGGGCTAGACGTTCGTCGGGCAGGGGCCGGTCGCCGGGGTGAGCGGGGCCGGCTCGTAGGCCTGCACCGGTGTCGTGCAGCCGGTGGGCACCAGGTGGTCGTCCTGCTGCACGTAGGTCACCCAGTACAGCGGCGCGAGCGCGAAGCTGGGCTCGTACGTGCTCTGCCGCACCGCGGCGTCCGGCAGGCCGTCGGCGTTGAGGTCGCGCACGTCGGCCGAGACGCCCTCCACCGCGGTGTCCACCGTGATCTTCGTATCGACCCGCAGCGTCGCGACGGCGGCGGAGTGCGCGCCGTACTCGAACGCGACCGAACAACGCGCCGCGCCGCAGAGCCCGGCCGTAACCCGCTCGTAGGGTTGCCCGTCGCTGCCGCGGACCTGTGCCGTGTCGACCAGGCTTGCGCCGTCCCAGTACGCCAGCACGTTGCCGCCGGCTCCGTGCAGCCCGTCGAGCCGGTGCCCGCCGGGCAGCGCAGCGGAGAACGTGGTTTCGCAGCCCTGTTCGCAACCCGGCACGACCGGCGGCGGCCCGTCGGCCTGCGGCGCTCCGCTCGTCGTGATCGCGGCGGCCGACGGGACCGCCAGCGTCACGACGCTCAGCAAGGCCAGCAGACAGTCGCGAAACCCCCTCTTCATGTCCTCCATTGTGACCCGTTCCGGCTCCGGACGGGCGGTGCCGTCGCCGGGTGTGATGTGGCACCGGGGGCGCTCGGCGGGAACCCGTCGAGGCGCTCGCGCGTTGTCAGTACCTACGGGACCGTAACCTACGGCCTCGTAGGTTCCTGGCCGCCACCCGAAGGACGTGCGCATGACGCTTCCCGACACCACCCGCCTGATGTACGAGCTGGAAGGGACGGTCGAAGAGAACCTCAACCGCCATCTCACCGCGGCCCAGGACTGGATGCCGCACGAGTTCGTGCCGTGGAGCGAGGGCCGGAACTTCGCGGATCTGGGTGGCGAGGCGTGGGACCCGGCGCAGTCGCGGGTGTCGCCGGTGGCGCGGACGGCGCTGGAGGTCAACCTGCTGACCGAGGACAACCTGCCCAGCTACCACCGGGAGATCGAGCGCGCGTTCGGCCGGGACGGGGCGTGGGGGACCTGGGTGCACCGGTGGACCGCGGAGGAGGGCAGGCACGGCATCTGCATCCGCGACTACCTGCTGGTGACCCGCGCGGTCGACCCGGTCGAGCTGGAGCGGATGCGCATGGAGACCATGCAGGCCGGCTACGACAGCGGGGACAAGCCGTTGTTGCGGGTGTGCGCCTACGTGTCGTTCCAGGAACTCGCGACGCGGCTGTCGCACCGCAACACCGGGCGCTACACCCAGGACCCGCTGGCGGAGAAACTGCTGGCCAGGGTGTCCACGGACGAGAACCTGCACATGGTGTTCTACCGCAACCTGGTGAAGGCGGCGCTGGAGATCTCCCCGGACGCGATGATGCGGGCCATCACCGACGAGGTCCTCGACTTCGCGATGCCGGGCGCGGTCATCCCGAGCTTCGCGCGCAAGGCCGCGTTGATCGCCAAGGCCGGGATCTACGACCTGCGCATCCACCACGACGACGTCGTGATGCCGCTGCTGCGGTACTGGAAGGTCTTCGAGCTGGAAGGCCTGGGTCAGGCCGGTGAGACCGCGCGCGACGAACTCGCCGCATTCCTCACTGGACTCGACGCGCAGGCCTCGCGGTTCGAGGACCGCCGAGCGGCCGCGCTCGCCCGCGACGCCGCGCGTGATCGCCCGCTCGCGTGACTCCCGGCCCGGCGTCCAGCACGGCCCCCCGTGACGGGGGGACAAGATGGGCCACCTTCACCGCGCGCCGGGTGGCCACCGGTGGGCACAATCGGGTCCATGAGCGGCATGAAGAGCGGTGAGCTGGCGCAGTTCCTGCGAACCTGCCGGTCCCGGGTCAGCCCCGAGGAGCGGGGCCTGGACGGCTCGGCCCGGCGGCGGGTGCCGGGGTTGCGGCGCGAGGAGCTGGCGCAGCTGGCCGGTGTGAGCGTGGACTACTACACCCGCCTCGAGCAGGGCCGCAGCCGCAGCGCCTCGGCCGAGGTGCTGGACGCCCTGGCGACCGCGTTGCGGCTGACCGACGCCGAGCGCCAGCACCTGATGGACCTGGGCCGCCCCGAACCCGCGGTGCGCAAGCGGCGCGCGCGGCCGCAGCGGGTGGATCCGGCGACGCTGCGCCTGGTGGAGATGTTGGACGAGGTGCACTCACCGGCGTTCGTGCTGGGGCGGCGCCTGGACGTGCTCGCGCACAACCGGCTCGCGGGCGCCCTCATCACCGACTTCCGGGCGCTGCCCGCCGCCGACCGGAACCAGGCGCGGTTCGTGTTCTTCGACCCGCACGCCCGTGAGCTGTACCAGGACTGGGAGGCCGTCGCCGCCGACACCGTCGCCATGTTGCGCCTGGACGCCGGCCGCTACCCGGACGACCCGCAGCTGTCGGCGTTGATCGGTGAGCTGTCCATCCACTCCGAACAGTTCCGGAAATGGTGGTCGGACCACAAGGTGCACCGGCGCACCACCGGCTCCAAGGGCTACCACCACCCGCTGGTCGGCGACCTGACCGTGCAATACCAGGCGCTGCACCCGGCGGGCGACCCGGACCAGATCCTGTTCGTCTACACCACCGAACCGGGCTCGGCGTCGGAAAACTCGATGCGCCTGCTGGCCAACTGGCACAGCACGGAGAACCAGGACCGCGAGCTGCCGGTGCGCTGATGCGCCCCGGATCTCGCTTGGCTGGGGGCATGAACCGAGACACCATGGCCCTCACCGGCGCCAGTGGCATCGGGCGGGCCGCTACCTCGCGGCGGCTCTGCTCACGAATGGCTGACACCGGCGTTGCTGGCCGCAGGCGGGCGGGTCGTGCACGTCGCGCCGCCCCCCACCTGTCGGCCTCGCGGGACGTGACCATTGGGCAGTAGCTTGAGGGCGGGGTGGCGCTGGCCCTGGGCCTGCTGGGGCTGAGGGGCTGAAGGGGACCAGGGACACCGAGGCGCTCCTGGTGCTCATCGCCGTCGCGGCGGCGGGCGCCCAGCTTGCCGCTGTTCACCGAGATCGGGCCGTCGGAGGCGCTGGCCCCGGCCGGGCGGGGCGTCGCGGTCGCGGTGGTCGTCCTGCTGGTGCGCCTGGCGTTCGTGTTCACCACGCCCTGCCTGCTGCGGCTGGTGGACCGGCGCCCGCGCCAGCGGGAGCTGCGGTCGCCGGCCCGTGTGCGCGTGGTGCTGGGCTGGGCGGGGATGTGCGGTGGCGCTGGCCGTGGCTCTGTCGCCGGCGACGTCCCAGGTCGTGAGCCACTCGGCGAGCGAGCCAGCGTGCACGTTCTCGTGCAGGTGCCCGGTGCAGCTCGCCGAGGAGCGCCGGGAAGCTGCTGCGGGAGCACCACCAGCTCACGCCCCAGGACGACCGGGCCTGCATATGTGGTCCACAAACCGGCGCCGCGGCTGCTTGTGGGGCAGTGCGATGTGGTCCAACCGGACAGTGCAGTGTGGTGGTCCAGGTGGGTCGGTTGACGGTGGTGGAGCCGGTTTGCGGGCGGGTGTTCGGACAACGGTTTTGGCCCAGCCCTGGATGGTGCATATTGGCGTCGGTGCGCGCCGTCTCGGGTTGTTGGCGTGGTATCGCCCTGCTCAGCTGGTTCGACGGAGGAGACGCCACCATGAGATCCGGTGCCCCGAACAGCTCCTACGGCGGCTACCTGGGCCATCCGAGGGACATGCCCGGGCTGATGAGGGGGGCGCGGGTACTCCTGTTCGTCATGGGTGGCGTGCAGCTCACCGTCGGTGCGCTGGTCGCCAGCTTCTCGGCCGGCATCATCGCTGGCAACGGCGGCAGCATCGCCGATGCCGTCGCCCTCGTCAGTGTGCTGCTGGGCCTGGGGGCGCTGTCGATCGTCCTGGGGACGAAGTTCGCCACCGGCGGCAGAGGTGTCCGGGTCACCACGATCGTGTACGCATCGCTGATGATCGTGGCCTGCCTGGGCATCCTGGGCCTCGGGGACGGCTTCGGCCTCATCTTCGCGGGCGGGCCGGTCATCGGGCTCGCCTGTGGCGGCATCATCCTGGCGTTGATGGTCACCGCACAGGCCGGCGCCTGGTTCAACCGCCCACGGTAGGCAACCGAGCAGCACGGTACCCACACACGCGCGAGGGTCCCCTTCACCACAGCGGAGCACGGGGCTGCGCGCTCGGCGAGCGCGGCCACCGACACAGGACGGCTGGTGCGGGCATGGGCTGCACGGCCCGATGCTCGCCGCCGCCCTGCGTCATCTCGCGCCGGTCGGGCGGTTGTGACGCCGCTTCTCGTCGCTTCCGAAATTTCCACCACCGCCTCCGGGGTTGTTAGTAGTCGGCCGAGCAACGGCGCGAACAGCTGCTGGAGCTGGCCGCCGAGGAGTTCGCCGCGGCTGGGCTGCACGGCGCGTCGATGGAGACGCTCGCCCGTCGCGCGGGGATCTCGCAAGCCTGCGTGTTCCGGTTGTTCGGCACCAAGAAAGCGCTGTTCCTGCAGGTGGTGCGGCGCGCGTTCACGCGGCTCATCGAAGGTATGGACCGCGCCGCGGAGCACACGTCCGGGACGGGCTCGGTCAAGGTCATGGGCGGGTACTACGACAGCGTTCTCGCCGACCGCACTGGGCTGCTGGTGCAGCTGCAGGCCTTCGCCGCCTGCGCCGACCACGAGGTCCGCGAGGTGGTGCGCGAGCACATGGCCAGGATGTGGGCCCGTGGCATCCGCACCCGCATCAACGCGGGGCTGTTCGAGCACCTGACCGAGGAGAACAACCAGTGAGTGCTTCCTCGACGCCTGCGACCGGCCAGGCCGAGGGTGCCGCTCGCGGCGGCACCCTCCTGGTGGCGGCGCTGGTGTTCATCGCGTTGGTGGTCGCGGCGATCGGCAGCCTGGGCGCACCGCTGATCACGTCCGTGGCCGAGGAGTACGACGTGTCGCTGTCCACCGCGCAATGGACGTTGGCCATCACGCTGCTGACCGGTGCCGTGGCCACCCCCCTGCTCGGCCGCCTCGGCTCCGCCCACCGGCGGCGGAAGGTCGTCCTGGCCACGCTCGCCGTCGTGGCGCTGGGCAGCGTGGCCACCGTGGTGCCCGCGCCGTTCGCGGTGATCTTGGCAGGCCGTGCCGCGCAGGGCGTAGGTCTGGGCCTGACCGCGCTGATGATGGCCACCGCCCGCCAGCACCTCGGCGACCGAGCCGTGAGCACGATCGCGATGCTGTCGGTGGCCTCCACCGTCGGCGTCGGCTACCCGATCGCGAGCCTGCCGGCCCAGGTCGGCGGCGTGCGCGTGGCCCACCTGCTCGGCGTGGTGGTCGCCGTGGCCGCGCTGATCACCGCCGTGGTCGCCGTCCCGCGGGACACCGGAGCCGCGCCGGCGAAGGAACCGGTGGACTGGCTGGGCGCGTCCCTGCTCTCCGCCGGCCTGGTGGCGGTGCTGCTGGTGACCAGCCAGTCGAGCCGGTGGTCGAGCGACCCGCTCCCGGTCGTGCTGATCCTGCTCGCCGGCGCCGTGGCGCTGGCGGCCTGGGTCCTCGTCGAGCGGAAGGCGGCGCGCCCGCTGGTGGACCTGACCGCGCTGCGGCATCCGGCGGTGGCGGGCGCCAACGTGGTCATGTTCGTCTCCGGTATCGCCATGTACCTGCTCTTCACCCTGGTCACCCGCTTCGTGCAGACCCCCTCGCAGGCCGGCTACGGGTACGGGCTCACCGAGGTCGAGGCGGGTCTGGTGCTGGTCCCGTTCTCGGTGCTGGGTTTCGTCGCCGGCCGCGTGACGCCGAAGATGCGGGAGAAGGTCAGCCCGTTCGGCCTGCTGACCGCGAACGGTTTCGTGATCGCCCTCGCGTGCGTGCTGTTCGCCGGCGTCCGCGGACTGGGTGTGGTGTGGCCGATCGTGGTCATGGGCGTGCTGGGCTTCGGCGTCGGCGGCTTCTCCCTCGGCAGCGCGGTCAGCGGCCTGATCCTCGCCGCGCACACCGCCGCCGGCAGCTTCGCCCCCACCGACTCCGGCTATTCCACCGCAGCTTGGACGGCCGGGGTGCTGGCGCTGGTCACCATCGTGCCGGCGGCGGGGATGAACGCCTCCCGGCGCAGGCGGCACCAGTCGTGACGAGGCGACCAGCGGCCGATGACCAGCCTGGCGAGTAACGACAGCAGCGGCTGCTCGGCGCGCCGTCCGGTTAGGACGGACGGCGCGCTCCGAGCCGCTCAGACCGGCTGGGCGGTCGGCAGGATGGTGATCTCGCTGAGGTTGACGTGCCGGGGCGCCGCGGCGATGAACGCAACAGTCTCGGCCACGTCGGCCGGGCTCAGGCACTCGATGTCGCGCAGCAGGTCCGCCATCAGCGTGCTGGCATCCGGGTCGGTGACGTGGTCGGGCAGTTCGGTGTCGACCATGCCCGGCTCGATCGCCGACACCCGCACCATCTTCCGGCCCAGCTCGACGCGCGCGAGCCTGCTGAAGTGGCTGAGGTAGGCCTTCGTGCCGGAGTAGACGGAGAACTTCTCCAGGATCCGGGTTGCGGCGATCGAGGAGGTGGTGATCAGGTCCGCGGGCCCGCCCGCGTCCGCGGCGGCGACCAGGTGCGGCACGAACGCGGCGAGGACGTTCATCACCCCGGTGATGTTGAGGTCGATCTGGCGCTGCCAGTCGTCGACCTTCAGGTCCTCGATGGGGGAGATCAGCTGCACGCCGGCGTTGTTGACGACCAGGTCGGCCCGGCCCAGCTGATCGGTCACCTGCGTGGCCGCCGCGGTGACGGCGTCGCGGTCGGTGACGTCCAGCGGGACGGCGAGCGCGGTGCCGCCGGCGACGGTGATCCGGGCGACCAGGTCGCCGAGGTTGTCCTTGCGGCGCGCGGCGACCGCGACCTTCGCCCCGAGCGCGGCGAGCCGTTCCGCGGTGGCCGCGCCGATCCCGCTGCTGGCGCCGGTGACGACGGCGACCCGGCCGGCGAGCGGGGTTCCGGTGATGACCTGCGACATGACGATTGTTCCTTTCCGGTTGCGGGTTTTCGTCCCGATGCCTTCACACAACCAGTCCGGGGGCCGGAAATGGGGCCACAACAGCGCCTCTGTTGTCGGGGGACAGGATGATCCCCCCAGCCGCGCCGGGTGAAGCGCACCGGCAGCGACAGCGGGCCGCGCCTGATCCCGCCGGGGATCCAGGCGAGCGGGGCGCCCAGGCGGTAGTGGATCGCCATGGACTGCCCTCCGGGCGCGCCGATACCGCGCGCCACCAGGCCGACGACGACATCCAGGCCTGGCCGGCCGCCGCGGACTGATCACGCCACGCACCAGGGCCGCTTCCGACGCTGATCCCGGTTCGGCGGTCTGGACCAGCAGGACCCGGCCGGGACGAGCGCGCGGTCAGCAGGTTCCGGGCTGCCGACGGCGCGCGCTGACGGGTGGTCATCCAGCCAGGGTGCCCCGCGGCGCGGACCACGGGCGGCGGTTGGGTGGCCCATTCCGTCCCAGGATGAGCGAGGCCCTGTTCGGCGCCCTTTTCGCCGCTCCCCGTTGGTTGAGTGGTGGCACAGGCACAACGCCGAAGCGAAAGGAGACACGAGGAAATGGCTACTTGGCTGATCACCGGCGCATCGCGCGGCCTCGGCGCGGAGATCGCCCGCGCGGCGCTGGCCGGCGGGGACACGGTGGCGGTCGCGGTCCGCAACCCGGACCGGCTCCCGGACGACCTCAAGACCGGCGGCCGCGTGTTCCCGGTCGCGCTGGACGTCACCGACACCGCCGCGATCGCCCCCGCGGTGGAGTCCGTGGTCGACCGGTTCGGCGGCATCGACGTGCTGGTCAACAACGCCGGCCGCGGTCTGCTGGGCGCGCTGGAGGAGATCAGCGACGCCGAGGCGCGGTCGCTGTTCGACCTCAACGTGTTCGGGCTGATCAACGTCACCCGCGCGGTGCTGCCCTACATGCGTGAAGCGGGTGGCGGGAAGTTGGTCCACATCGGATCCCGGTCGGGTTTCGAGGGTGAGCCCGGGGTGAGCGTGTACAGCGCGTCGAAGTTCGCGGTGGCCGGCATCAGCGAGGCGCTGTCGGTGGAGCTGGCGCCGTTCGGGATCCAGAGCATGGTCGTCGAACCGGGCGTGTTCCGCACCGACTTCCTCGACGCCAGCTCACTGTCCCTGCCGGACAACCGGATCGCCGCCTACGACGGCACCCCGGCACACACGACGCTGGACTGGGTCGGCGAGGCCAACCACACCCAGCTGGGCGACCCGGTCCAGGGCGCGGCGCTGATCTGCGAGGTCACCGGCCAGGAGAAGCTGCCCACCCACCTGCTGCTCGGCCGGGACGCGCTCGACCGCTGGCAGGTGAAGGTCGACCGGATCGCCGAGGACACCGAGCCCTGGCGGGAGAAGTCCATCGCGACCGCCCACCAGGACTGAGGTGGACCGTCCCGATCGCGGCCCCGCGGATTCGTCCGGAACGACCGATCCGCGGGGCCGCGTTCGTGCGCGCGAACGAACTTCTCCGCCACCGGCGCCGCTACCGTGACCCGATGGCGAACCTGGACGAGATCACCGGCTGGCTCGGACGCGATCCTGGCCGAGGCGCGTGAGGTGCCCGGTGCGCCCGCCGTGGGCGGCGAGGTCGCCGACGCGGGCGCCGGGGTGCTGAACCGGGCGACCGGGGTCGAGGCCAC
Organism: Amycolatopsis ruanii; assembly: GCF_003385175.1. Taxonomy (NCBI): domain Bacteria; kingdom Bacillati; phylum Actinomycetota; class Actinomycetes; order Pseudonocardiales; family Pseudonocardiaceae; genus Amycolatopsis; species Amycolatopsis ruanii. Next base: position 77,465 of record NZ_PQHY01000016.1, on the reverse strand, counting down.
CCCGGACTCGGTGTTCCAGATCGGGTCCATCACCAAGGTCTGGACCACCACGCTCGCCATGCAGCTGTCCGAGGAGGGCGCGCTCGACCTGGACACGCCGGTGCGCCGGTACCTGCCGGAGTTCCGGGTGCCGGACTCCAGCGCCGCCGCCGCGATCACCGTCCGCCAGCTGATGTGCCACACGTCCGGCTTCGAGGGCGACCTGTTCACCGACACCGGCCGCGGCGACGACTGCGTCGAGAGGTACGTCGCGACCCTGGGCGGGGACCGACCAGCTGTTCCCGCCGGGGGAGATGTTCTCCTGCAACAACGCGGCCTTCGTCGTGCTCGGCCGGATCGTCGAGGTGCTGCGCGGCAAGCCCTACGACCAGTGCCTGCACGACCACCCGGCCACCCCGCTCGGCCTCACGCACTTCGCGACGAACGCCGACGAGGCGATCGCGCCGCGGTCGGGCATCTGCCGGGCGGGCAGCCTGCCCCGGTGTGGTCGCTGGCCCGCTCCAACGCGCCGGCCGGCTCGGCGCCGGCGATGCGGCCACGGGACCTGCTGGCCTTCGCCCGCCTGCACCTCTCCGGCGCACCGCCCCGGATGGGACGGCGCTGCTCAGCCCGGGCAGAGTGAAGGCCATGCAGGAGCGGCAGGTCCTCCTGCCGCCGCTCGGGCTGATGGGCACCGCCTGGGGGCTCGGCGCACCTACTCCAGCGAGGTCGCCGACCTCACGGTGACCCAGGACGACGACGGCGGCCTCTGGCCAGCTGGGTGAGGCCGAGCGGACCGAGCTGGTCCGCCTGGACGATGACGTCCTCATCCCGTGCACCTGATGACCGGCCTGCGCGCGATCGTGGAGGGCTACCCGCTCGTCGGCGAGGTCCGCGGGATGGGTTTGATGACCGGCGTGGAACTCGTCGTGCCTCGCCGACGACCGTTACCCCACCACTGTCGGACGAACTGAGGAGAACGCATGATCCGGCGCTGGAACCCGGACACCGTCGCCGCCCCCATCGGGATGTACAGCCACCTGGCCCAGGTGCCGTCCGGTCACGAGCTCGTGGTGATCTCCGGCCAGGTTGGCGCGCTGCCCGATGGCTCGCTCGCCGGTGCCGACGCCGAAGCCCAGACCGAGGCGGTGTTCGCCAACCTGGAGCGGCTCCTCGCGGCGGCGGGCGCGCAGCCGGAGCACGTGGTGAAGCTGTTCAGCATGGTGGCCGGCGCCGAGCACCTGCCCGGCCTCCGCACGGTGGTGAAGCGGACCTTCACCCGCTGGTACCCGGACGGCGACTGGCCGGCGCAGTCGCTGATCGTGGCGGCCGCGCTGGCCCGGCCGGACCTCCTGGTGGAGGTCGAGGCCATGGCCGCGGTGCCGCGCTGAGGCCCGCCGAGTTCCCGGCGCTCCGCGACCAGGTGTGGCTGGACACGCCGGGGGCGGAGCCGGTGGTGACGGCGATGCGAGGTGCCCGACGCGTGGTCGTCGGGCGGGTTCGACTGGGGTGGCGCTGCTGGCGCAGGACGGTGGACGAATCTTCTGCAAGGGCATCGCCGAAGCCGGTGGCCGCCGGGGAGTGATGCACCGCCACGAGGCCGAGGTCAATCGGTGGTTGCCCTCGGCCATCGCGCCGCGGCTGCGGTGGAGTGTGGAGGTCGAGGACTGGCTGTTGCTGGGGTTCGAGCATGTGCCTGGTAGACACGCCGATCTTGCCCCCGGGGCGCCGGACCTGGCAAAGATCGTCCCCGTGCTCGGCATCCTCGGTGCGGAGCTGGCCGCGTGCCCGGTTCAGGCGCCGCTGGTGGCCGAGCAGTGGGCGAGACTGGCGGCCTGGCGCAGGCTGGCGAAGGACACTCCGCCCGATCTCGATCCGTGGGCGCGGGAACATCTCGACGAGCTGGTGGCGGAGGAAGCGCGCGCGATCGAGCTGGTCGCAGGCGACCACCGGGTGCATACCGACCTGCACTCGCTCAACATCCTCGTCGGCGAGGACGGTGCCCGGATCGTGGATTGGGCCTGGTCCCGGCGCGGCAACCCCGCCCTCGACACGGCGTTCCTCATTCCGCGGCTGATCGCCGCAGGCCACCACCCTGACGCGGCGGAATGCTGGGCCGAGGCGGTGCTGGCGTGGCGATCCACTCCGGCCGCCACGCGTAAGGCGTTCGCCATCGCCATTTGGGGCATCTGGCAACTGCTCGAGCGGGACCAATCGCTGCCACACCGCCCGGCACTCATCACTGCGGCGCGGGGCTGGGCATTACACCGCATCCACCAGCACAAGATTGGCAACGAGCAGGCTGACCAAGGTTGCCAGCCATGGTTGGTCAAGCACGATTGACCGTATGGTGCGGACGGTGGAGGTGCAGGAGGCCAAGACGCGGTTGTCCGCAATCTTGGCTGATGTCGAGGGGGTGAGGAGGTTGTCATCGCGCGGGGAGACGTCCCGGTGGCCCGGTTGGTCCCGATTCAGGAGCCGCCGGAACGGGAATTGGGCTTCGTGCCCTACCGTGTTCCGGAGTCGTTCTCCGAGCCGCTGCCCGACGACGAGCTCGCGGCGTGGGAGCCGTGACCCCGTGGCGGCTGGTTTTGAAGCGCATGTGCTGCTGGGGGCATTGAATCGTGTCCGCGACCGGGTCAGATTCCGTCAGCCCGAAACGGGGCGCCACGTGGATCGCGGCACCGCCCGTCGCGCCACCGCCAGCCGTCGTCTGGTCCAGTTCAACGGAGGCCAACCTTGAGCACCCGCGCGTCCAGCAACGGGTTTCCCGTCGGGGCAACGAGCAGGAGGAGCACGTTATGCGTGAGCGTGTGCGTCCTCGAACTGGCCACGAGCCCTCCGAAAGCTGATCGACTCGCTCTGACGTAGTGTGATGCATTCTCCGCGCTTTGGTTTTCGCTGTGCCAGGGGACTGGGGTCGGCACGTCTTGTATAGCTGTTGGGGACGTAGTTAGGTTGCAAGGCTCTTGCGACGTGCCCTCATCGAGTAGGTTCGTCCGGTGCTGTCTTCGCTGCTTCCCCAGCCGCCGCTGGTGGCGATATGCCAGCCTTTCTGCTGTCGCATTTGAGATGCGAAAGTTTCCAAGTCGCGGATTGTGCAGCCGCAGTCCAGCCAGAGGTTGATGCTGATGTAGGAGGCGGTTGGCTTCTGCTCGTGGGGGCTGACTGACCAGCGGACTTGGTGTTCGTGGTCGGTAAGCCCGGTTCGTGCTTCGTCGTGGATGATTCGAAAGGCCCGGGCGTACTGGTCAAGGTCGTCGATGGCGAAGAGGTGGCTCGACCATTCTCCCGGCCAGACCGCGAATAAGCGAGATGTACCGGTGAGTGCGCGGTGGTAGGTGTTGTCATCCCCGCCCCAGTGGACGCTGCCGTCTGCGAAGACTTCGATGTAGCACATCGTCTTGAGGGTGTAGGGAAAATCGGCCCCCATGGCTCCGGCGCTTCTCGGTTCTTGCATGGTGTCTCCCATTCGTCAGCTCGGATCAGGACTTATCGTGCCATTGGTCTTGAGGGTGCGGTCGGTGAGGTTGCGGCCAACGACGAGGCTGGTCACCGCGTGGCCGTAGTGTCGGGGACGGGCAGCCAAAGTGAGCCGCCGACCTGGCTGGCGGTGTCCGCCATGCCGCCCACGATGCTCACGTCGTCCTCGCGCAGGCGTATCGCCAGTCCGGCGAGGCGCCGTCCCCGGTGCCGCGCGCTTGACAAGCGGGTGGGAATCGTGAACCGCACCGACGCGGCCACCGAGTTGGCCAGCAAGGCCAAGGAGTCGTGGCGGTCGCTCATCCGAGGAGACAGTTGCCGACCTTCCCGGCATCCTGGATACGATGGCGGCCGACGTCGGAGTCCGTCGACCCCGGTGAGCTGGGGCGTGGATCGGGTCGCCGGACAGCGCCCGCGTCCTTCTGGCGGCGCCGAGGCCGGCCACACGTCCCGCGGCCGGTCGCCCGACATCCGCTGCCCCGCCGTGGACTGGCTGGACGAGCTGGGCAGCGATGCCCGGTCCGAGAGATTACTGCGGGGCCGACAGGCCCGGAGTCCGGAGGGGACGCGTCACGGGTTGCGGCGCCTGCGGGTGATCCACCACGTTCCGCCGATGATGAGCAGTGCGAACGCGAGAAGGCCCGCGCCGAACGTGATGATCATCCAGATCCGGTCTTTGACTGCCAGTGTGCCGGCGAGTGTGACTTGCAGGGAGCCGACGGCGAAGGCGATGGCGGCGGTGAAGACGGTGACGAGTTCGATCGCGCGGACGGTGGAGTTCTGCAGTGTGCGGCGGAGATCGGCGTTGCTGGCTTCTTGGGCGGCCCAGCGCTGGCGTTCCTCGGCCGACCATTGGGCCAGTTGCCGGCCTTCCTGGATCATGTCGCGTTCGCGGAGGTATTGCTCTTGGAGCAGTTTGTGGCTGCCGCGGTTGCCGGTCGCGGGCAGGAGCCGCAGCGCGGTGTCGATGGTGTCGAGCGCGGTGTCGCAGTCCCGGGACATGCGCTGTCCTGCCGCCAGCCGGAAGTAGAAGATGTGATTGTCCGGAAATGCGGCCACGGCTTCTTCGGCCCGGGTGCGGAGGAGATCGGCTTGACCCTCGAAGGGGGCGGCCGCGGCGAGTGCGTTGAGGCAGAGGTCGACGACGTGCAGCGTCCGTTGCGGGGATGCCCACGCCTTGTCCAGCAGCGTGATCGCGTGTTCTGCGGTGATGGTGCGGCTGCCGAAGGCGGCGAAGGCTTCCAGGGCGACGAAGAGCGGGTCATTGCGGTGCTCGTCGCAGGCCAGGGCCAGGAGTGCGGAATCGAGGAACAGGCGCAGGTCGTCGAACGCGAAGTTCGCCCGGAGTTTGCCGGCGTGGTAGACGGTCGCGAAATACGCGATGGCGGACGAGCCGTGGTGTTCCTCCAGGATCCAGCCGCTGGCTTCGGTGAGTTCTCGCGCGGATTCGACGGTGTCCCTGGTGATGAACGCGTAGCCGAGGGCCCACTTCTGGGCGATCTCGGTGCGTTGCTCGACGTCGGCCGAGCGGGTCAGCCAGTGCGCGCACCGGGCGGCGGTTTCGACCGTGGGCAGTTCCAGGAACCGCAACCGCCAGTAGCGATCGGCGCAGATGAGGAAGGGGTCGGCGGCGAAGTCGGCGGATCCGACCTCGAACGGAGGCTCCGCCCCGGCCGCCATCAGCTCGGCGGCGGCAGCCTCGCAGATGCGATCCAGCTCGCGCGAGCCCGTCGTGGTTGCTTGACGCAGACTGTCCAGCAGGGCCTTCTTGTCCATGCTTCCCCTCGACCGACTGTGATTGATCCACTACTTACCACACCGGGGCCGCCTCGCGATGGTAGATACACACTGTGTGGGTTGATGTGGTGACAGCGGTGCACGCCGCCTACGCACCGTTCGTGCCTGCGGCCTACGCGTCCCTGCGCGCGCAGACCTATCCGCGATGGCGATGGCTGGTGCAGATCGACGGGGTGAACGACACCGCTGTCCGCACAGCCCTGGCTGTCACCGGAGCGCTGACCGACGAACGCGTCCAGGTCGAGAGCAACCGGGCCATGGCGGGGCCGGCCGTCACCCGCAACATCGCCCTGGCCCGCGCCGAGGCGCCTCTCCTGCAGAACCTGGACGCCGACGACCAGCTGGAACCGAACGCGCTGGAGCTGCTGGTGGCGGCGATGCGACGGCACCCGGAAGCGGGATACGCGGTCGGCCACGCCCGCGACCTGCTCCCCGACGGCACCCTGCGCGAGCATCCACTACCGTTGCCCCCCGGCATTCAGCGGCGCGGAGCATTATCGGACGAATGGTTGAGTGATCCGGAACACTACCGGCTTCCGGTCCACCCAGCGGGAGCCATGTGGCGACGGCCCCTCGTGGTGGAGCTGGGCGGCTGGACGGCGCTGCTGGGTATGGAGGACACCGGGCTTCTCATGGCAGCCTCCGCCGCCGCGGAGGGAGTCCTGGTCGACGCCCCGATCCTGCGCTACCGCAAGCATCCCCGGCAAAGGTCTCTCCGCACCGGAAGGTCAAAATTCGCGGGGGGGGGGGGCGCATATTTCGCTAGTGCGGGAACGGGTCGCACTCCTGGCCGCGGGGCCGCCCCGGTGGCCGCCCGCTTTGCGAGTCGAATGAGCCCGACGGACGTTGCCAGGACTTCGCCCAGCGCTGCAGTTGTCGGCGAAGCAACCGGAAATCGGACCAACGAACTCGTGCAAGACTTGGCATCTTGACGTGAGACGCACTGGGCGGTCAACGGGGCGCCCTGTTCAAATGAACGTCTGCTACTTCGCGGGTGCGTGAATGGTAGTTCCGAAGGGATTGTCGAACGCCAATCTGGTCGATTTGATGCTTAATGCGATCACGCGGTTGGCGAGGTCGTGAGAAGCGAAGTGTCATGGCTGGTTCGGTGCGATTTTGCGGTATGACCGACAACGTGTTTGGCAGGCTCAATACTTGCCGGACGACGATTCCTTAGCCTATCTTGATTTCCATTCGGTCTTGACCTTACGACCGGATGCATGGTGGCGAACCGGTGAAATCGGAGTGTGACGTTACCTCGCGCGCCTCGTCGGTGAATTGTGGCTGCCAGTTCCGATCGGTATCAACGCTTGCTTTGTCTGAATTGTCGAATTGTGCGGTTCGGCACTGATTGGGTCGAGGCCGCCCGGTATCCGGTCCTGCCGAACGGCATCGAGACCAGCGATCAGTGACCCGTCTGCAGCAAGACTCGCGGTTCACCCGACTTGAGTCCCCAACCTGGTTGTACGTTGATGTCCCTTGCGTGATACCTCGAATGAGGCGAGGAGGTCATGTCGAGATCGGTGAAAGATTCGGTGCACAGCGTCGGTGCCGCATCCGCCGCGCTAACCGTGAGGCGCGCCTGACGGGCAGAGTGGGTCGTGCCTGCCGGGCGGACGAGACGTTCGCGCGGTTCCGGCGTCTGATGCCGTCGGCAGGCGTGACTCGTCTCGCCGATGTGACCGGTTTGGATGTGCTGGGCATCCCGGTGTGCCTCGCTGTGCGGCCCCTTGCCCGTTCGCTGGCCGTGAGCGTCGGCAAGGGCATGGACACCGCCTCCGCGCGAACAGCAGCGCTGATGGAGAGCCTGGAGGTCCGGCATGCGGAGAACATCGACGCGGCGGGCCAAGTGGCGTCGTTCGAGGAGTTGACGGAGGTCGTGTCGCTGGACTTCCGGCTCGACAGCCTGACCGCGCCCTGGCTCGCCCGCAACTCGAATGGTCTGGCGTCGGGCAACACCCGGCCGGAGGCGATGCTGCACGCGCTGTGCGAGGTGATCGAGCGCGATGCGGAATGGCGGTGGGGGACCAGTGACGACGAGCGGCGCATCGCGTTGGACACGGTGCGAGACCCCGGATGCCGGTGGCTGCTGGACCGCTTCGCCGCACGCGGGGTGTACGTCGCCGCCTGGAACATCACCAGTGCCGCCGGGCTCCCCGCAGTGGGCTGCGTCGTCCTGCCGGACCCCGACGAGGCCGAGTGGTTCGGGACGGGGGTCCACGACGGTTTCTGCTGCCGCATGGAACCGGCCGCGGCCTTGGCCCCCGCGCTGCAGGAGGCCGCGCAGAAGAGGCTGACCTACATCTCCGGCAGCCGGGACGACGTCACCAGGGAGGAGATGGCCAGGGCCCACGACATCGGCCTGGTCCGGCGAGTGTGGACTGACCTGCACAGGGGAGGCGAGCGGATCGACTTCGCGACCTTGCGGTCGTACCCGCGTGGAAGCGCTGGCTCCGATGTCGCGGTGGCCGCGGAGGCACTCCGGCGTGCTGGATTCGAGCGGATCGTCGTCCTCGACGTGGGCGGCGCCGATCCGGGCCCGTGGGTGGTGAAGGTGGTCGTACCCGGCGCGTACGGCCCCTACGGCTCCGCGCTGGCCCCGGTGAGGCCAGTGGCGTGAGCACAGCCGGGCGGGATTTCCGATGGCTTTGGACGGGTCAGACCGTGTCACTGATCGGCGATCAGGTGTCTGCCTTCGTGCTGCCGACTGTCGCCGTGGTGGTGCTGCACGCGGGCAGCGTCGAGGTCGGCGCGCTCAATGCGATCGCCTCCGCGGCCTATCCGGTGCTGGGGCTGTTCGTCGGGGTGCTCATGGACCGCGTCCGCCGCCGTCCCGCCATGATCACGGCCGATCTGGTGCGGTGCGCGGCTTTCGCGACGCTTCCGGTAGCCGCGGCCTCCGGCGTTCTGTCCCTCGCCCAGCTGTATGTCGTGGCAGCGGTGGCGGGGGTCTTCTCGGTCCTCTTCGACGTGGCCTACCAGTCGTATCTGCCCACGCTCCGGTCCGGGGAGCCGCTGGCGCGGGGGAACGCGCGCCTGGAGATGTCGAGCAGCGTCTCCCGGCTGATCGGGCCCGTGCCCGGTGGGGCGTTGCTGCAGGCATTGGCCGCCGCCGGCGCCCTGGCGGTGAACGCGCTGTCCTTTCTCGCATCGGTGGCCGGGGTCGTTCTCGTCCGCGCACCCGAACCCACCCCGGGTTCGCACGGCGCGAGGACCGGTGTGTGGCGTTCGATCGCCGAGGGCTTGCGCTTCCTGTGGGGACACCCCCTCCTGCGCCCGCTCACCGTGGCAGCGGGACTGCGCAACCTGGGGATGAGCGCGGTGCGGACGGTGCTGGTGCTCTTCCTGTACCGGGCACTCGCGCTGTCCCCGGGGGTCGCCGGAGCCCTCTTCACCGCCGGGGCTGTCGCCGCGGTGGCTGGAGCGATGCTGAGCGGCTGGCTGGCCGGGCGTCTGGGGGTCGGCCGCACCTTGTTGCTGACCGGGTGCGAGGGGCTGGCGTGGCTGGCCGTGCCGTTGGCGCTGGTGTTGCCGCCGGTTGGCATCGTGGTGACCGTGATGGTGGTGTCGTCGCTGTGGCTGCCGATCTGGAACGCCGTCGTCACCACGCTGCGCCAGCAGGTCACGGAAGCCCGTCTGCTGGGCCGGGTGCATGCGACCGCTCGGACGATCAACCTGAGCACGATTCCTCTCGGCGCCTTGGCGGGCGGCGCGCTGGCCCAGCTTCTCGCGGACGCGTACGGCGACCGCACGGGCCTGACCCTGGCCCTGGTCCTCTGCGCCGCGGTCGCCACGTTGTCGCTCCCCAGCCTGCTGGTCGCCGGCATCGCCCGCATTCGCCACTACCCGAGCCCGGCCCCGGTCTCCGGCGGGACCGCGGAAGGAGGCTGACTTGCACGGTTGCGTTTTCGTCGGACCCACTCTCGGCGCCGGGGAAGCCGAACGCGTCGCCGGCCTGACCGCACTCCCCCAGCTTCGGCCGGTGACGTCTACCGCGCCGTGGAGGCGGGGTACCGCACGCTTCTCCTGATCGACGGGTACTTCCACCAGGTGCCCAGCGTTCAGCACAAGGAGATCCTCTACGCCCTCCACCAAGGGCTGGCGGTGTTCGGCTGCTCCAGCATGGGCGCCCTGCGCGCCGCGGAACTGGCGGACTTCGGGATGGTCGGTATCGGGCGCGTCTTCCGCCGTACCGTGACGGCACTCTCACCGACGACGACGAGGTTGCCGTCGCCCATGGTGACGCCGGTTCCGGCTACCAGACCCTGTCCGTGCCGATGGTGACGATCCGCCACGCCGCCGGGCTGGTCCGAGCCGAGGGCGTGCTGGGACCCGATTCCGCCGGCACCCTGGTCCGGCTGGCCAAATCCCTGTTCTACGCGGACCGTCACTGGACCAGCCTGGCCGAGCAGGCTCGGCAGGCGGGCATTCCCCGAGACCAGCTCGAGGACTGGGTCGCTTCGTGGCCGCCCGGAAACCCGACGTCAAACGCGACGACGCATTCGAAGCCCTGGACGCGGTTGCCCGGAATCCAGGGGCCCTTTCCAGGACGCGGCGCCCGTCTTTCGAACCGACCCACCACTGGGCGGAGTTCGTACGCCAGGAAACGCCCTGAACCCGCCTCCGGAGGTGTGCACGTGGCAGGCAAGGAGATTCTCGGGATCATCGACGATCTGCCGGCAGAGGACTTCACGGCGCTGGCCGACCGCCTGGGTACCGAACTGTGGAACGCCGGCGTCCACTTCGAGGGACGACCCTATCCGGCCAGTCCCCGCCCCTTGGTGCTGTCCGCGGAGGAAGCGGCAGCGGTTACTGACGCGGCGCGGGAACTGCACGCACTCCTCGAACGAGTCGCGGCGCTGTACCGCGAACACGCCGACGTGCGCGAGTTCTTCCCCCGATACGCGCACGCGGAGCACTGGCTGGCCGCCGACACCGGAACCCGTCCGGACGTCTTCGTGTGCCGCTTCGACGGGGCGCTGGTCGACGGCCGGTTCCGCATTATGGAGACCAACACGGCCTGCCCGGGAGGCGTGATCCAGAACGGCATCGTCCACCGCCGCTGGGCGCAGGCGGTGAGCGAAGAACTGGGCCTGGATCTGACGCCGTTCACCGATCCGCCCCAGGCGCAGGACACTGGGCTGTTCGTTCGCCGTCTGGTCGCACTGCACGAACGGAAGACCGGCCGGTTCCCTGAGTCGGCGGCTGTGGTCCAGTTGCGCGGCAAGTACGCCAACGAGGTCGACTGGATCAGCGAGGGGCTGACCGCCGCCGGGGTGGAGACCGAGATCGCCGACGCCCGCTCCTTCGTGCGCTCCCGCGAGGGCACTGTCCTCCTGAACGGGCGACGCATCGACCTCGCTTACAACAAGCTCGACCAGGTCGACCTCATCCGTACGCCGGAGGCCGTCGCCTACCTCGACGCAGCGGCGGCTGGTGACGTCACCTTCGTCAACGGGTTGCTGGCCCAATGCGTCCTCAACGACAAGTCGGTTCTCGCCCTGCTCACGGACGAGCGGTTCAGGACGCTGTTCGGCCCAGCGGAGCAGGATGTGATCGACCGGCACATACCGTGGACCCGCCGCGTCTCGTCCGGCGCGACGACCGTTCCGGACGGAACACGACACGACCTGGCCGCCTACCTCCGCAAGGACCGTGCCCGGCTGATCATGAAACCGGCCGACAAGACCCGTGGCGAGGGCGTCGTGGTCGGACCGTTCACCGACCAACCCGTGTGGGAGGCGGCCCTCGACACCGCGCTGGCGGCGCCGGACACCTACGTTGTCCAGCGCTATCTCCCTTTGGCGGCAAGCGATTTGCGCCCGTACTCGGGCGGGCGCCGCTGCCGGATGGCGCACGGCATCGACACCTACCTCTTCGACGGGGACTTCGCTGCGTTCCAGTGCCGGGCTTCATTGGACCCCGTGGTCAACATCGGCAGGCGGGAGATGCTGCTGCCGGTGGTCGTGGAGGAGGCCCGCGCATGACGCCGACGGCGCCGGTCTGGCTGCTGGACCGATCCGGAACGCCCTCCTGGGAGATGGCCCGGCTGACACAGCAGCTTGCCGGCCTGGGCATCGAGGCGGCGCCCGTCGACTGGCGGGCACTGGAGCCCGGGGCAGGCAGTGTGCGCCTGCCGTCCGCGCCTGCCTTGGTGCTGGTGCAGTCCCGCGTGGCTACCCGCCACACCGGTGGTGATCTGGCCCTCCTCTACGACTGGCTCGACCACCTGACGGATGGCGGCAGCCGCGTGGTCAACCGGGTGGCGGACATGCGCCGCTGCCGCAACAAGGTGCGGCAGGCCGCGACGCTGGAGGCTGCGGGCTTGCCCGTACCCGAGACCCGGGTCGTCGGAACACTGGGCGCTGTCGAGGAGTGCCTCGCGGAGTGGGGCGAGGTGGTGCTCAAACCGGTGATCGGCCACGCCTCCATCGACATGACGCATCTGCGCGCTCACGGTCCGAGCGGCACGGAGGCCGATCTCCTCGGCCTGCGCGAGGAGATCGTCGTATGGCATCTGCTCCAGGAGCGGAAAGTCTTGTGTGCACAGCCCTTCGTCCCGAATCCGGGCCGCGACGTACGGGTCACCGTCGTCGGCCGGACCGTTGTCGCGTGCGTGTATCAACACAGCACCGCACCCGACAAACGGGTACGCCACCATCTGTACCCCATCCGCTGGGAGCAGGTCGAACTCACCGCGCGGATCCGGGACATCAGCGTGCGTGCTGTCGCCGCGCTCGGCCTCGATCTGGCGTCGATCGACCTGGTGGAGGGACCGGACGGTCCGGTCGTCATCGAAGTCAACGAGGGCATCTCGACGTGGCGGCGCATCGAGGAGTCCTACGGCGGCCTGACATCGGCCGGGATGACCCGCGTGATCGCGGACCACCTCGCAGGGCTCCTCGACTCCGCGGCGGTCTAGAAGATTTTCGAGGTTCTTTCCCTGAGCCGGCGTTTGTTCGGATGAGGGGTGGCACTGCCGGCGCTTCGGCTGCACCACGTGGTTGCGGCCGCCGGCCTTCGCTGCCTTCTTCGCACGGACGGCCATTTCCACGAGCTCGCCGAGGTGGTTGCCGTGTGCCGGGCTGGAGACGACGCCGACGGCGATGGTGCAGGGGGGCGTGTCGCGGCCGAGTCGCGGGCTTTCGGTGGGAGCGTGCAGAAACTGCTGTCCACTGTCGACGAGCAATGACCAGCCGCCGTGCGGCCGGATGGCCGGCCAGCTGGTCGCCGCACGGTCTCGCACCGCCGCTGCCATTCGGCGGTCGCGGAGGTGCGAACCTGATCCGGCTCGCAGCCGCCGCGTAGACGGGCGACCCGGGGAGGTGCAGCGAATTCGGCCGGGCGGGAGGTCCCCAGCCCTGCCGGGCCCCGGTCTTCTGTCGAGCGCGCTGTCCCGTCGTTCCGCGGTGCGCCAGCTCAGCGATCGTCGGCGGTCCGGGCGCAACGAAGCCCTTTAGTGAGGTCTACGCCCATGTCTCGCAAGATGTCTACCGCCTCGGGTATCGGATGGACGCCTGCCGCGCGCCTGACTCGCTCCGCCAAGGTGAAGTCGCGCGCTTCCAGGATGGCTCGCGGGGTGATTCGCTGGTTGCAGCGGTAGTGGTTCCAGACAACCAGGTCGCCGTTCGGTTGGATACGGAACAGATCGGGGTTTCGCCACACCAGGAGGACCCAGCCCTTCGCGGTGCCGTGCGCCCAAGCTGCCACCCGGGTTGTCTGCGCTGCGGCGACGGCCGCCAGCGCGACGAACACCGGGCTCGGCCAGTCCCCCAGGACGTGGATCACCGCTGGGTGGTCCGCGTGGGCGACCCGGCCCTGCTCCTCCAGAGCGGACAACGCGTCGTTGACAGGGTCGGCTTGGACGACCTTCTCGGCGACCGCGTACACCGCGCCGGGGCTCAAAGCGGTTCCGAAGTGCTTCTCGAGTTCGGAACTGTACTCGGCGACGATGTCGGCGTCCATCGCAGGCAACAGGTGCTCGACGGCGCGGGCCACTGCCGCATACCGCAACGCGTTTTCGCTGCCGTGGTCGTAGCTCGGAACGCACCAGCGCAACAAGGCCAGACCCACCGCGGCGATGCTGGCCATCTGGGCCTCCGCCTCCGGGGGCGGGTCTTCGGCTTGCTGAAAGTCCACGAGCAGGTCGGCCACGAGCGGGAACCAGGAGTCGTCGTCCCACACCTCCATGGCGATCAGGGTGAACATCATGCGGACGGGCAGCAACCGGTCGACCGTGGCGATCACGTCCTGAGTCGCGGCCAGCTTCAGTGCCCACCGGCGCAGTGTGCGCCGCTGCTTCTCGGCGAGTCCCTGTGGTGGGCCATCGGGATCGTTCTGGACGGCGTCGACGGACTCGGCGGTCTCCTCCTCCAGGCCGGCTTCGGTCTCGTCGGCGTCCAAGTCCTCCGACCAGATCCCGGTGTCGACGCGGTCGTCTCGCTTGCGGGCCAGTGCGAGGTCGACCAGCGTCACACCGAGCCGGTCGTCGGCGATAGCGACCTCCTTCTGCCAGGCGGCCTGGGTGTGCAGCGAGGCCGTGGACGCGCGAAGTTCGCGCATCGCGCGACGCAACGCTGCGAGGTCCTCCAGGAACCGCTCGGCCAAGGTGCTGTTGGCGATCAGGTCGGTCAGGGTCGGCGGTTGCCTGACTGGGCTGGTTGTTACCGTCCGCGTGGCGCGGGCCAGGTCGAGGACCGGAACGAACGGGCCGGCGACGGCTTCGGCGTCGACGAGCCGCACGTGGCTGCCGGGCGTGCAGTCGCGCTCGACCATGACCTCCAGCGTGCCAGGTCCGACTTCGGCGATGGCCGTCCAGTCGTCCGGCGGGCGGCTGATATCGGACAACTCCAGCCTGCCGGTGCGGTTCAGGGCCGAAACCAGCTGGACGTGGAGTGCACCGTCGACGAGGGTCGCGCCGAGCAGACGCGGCCCTGGCGCCGGTGCGGGCAACGAGATTCGGGCGGGCTGCACCGCTCTCGCCGGCACAGGCGAGAAGTGCGGCATCAACGTCGCCTCCACCGTGCTCAGCACGGCCAGCTCGCAGTTTCCGCCCGCACCGGTCACGCGTCGCAGGGCCGCTGACGAGAGGTTCGCACTGCCGGTCAAGGCGAACGTCTGGTCCTCCACTGTCCATTCGATCAGCTTGCCGTGGCGGTATCGCGGCTCCAGGTCCGCGACCAGCGTGCCACCGGTGTCGATGATCAGCTCTTCCAACGCGGGCGCGTCGACCACGGTGCGGCCGGGCTGGTACGCGACAGTGAAGTGCCTGGGGCGCATGCGTTCCACGAGGGCGTGGAGCGCGGCGGCACCCCGGTCGTGGAAAGGAGCTGACACCCGCAGGTGATCGACCGGGCCTTCGGGAAGTTGTCCCAGCAGAGGCTCGTGGAGATTGTCGAGCACGGAAGGGCTGTTCGCCGTGACCGGGAAGGTCTCCAGTTGATCGGCGGCGCTGCGCAGAGCTTCGATCACGCCGCGCGAGAAACGGACGTGGCCGGGAAGAGCGCGCATCCACGCGGAAACGCTGTGGACAGCGGCGGGGACGCCTTCCGTGCCGCCTCGGAGGACTGTCCACAGCTCGGCGTTGTCCTGCCACCCGGCGAGTGTCGTGTTGCCGGACCCGACCGCGACCAGGCACTCCCGGTCGCCGGCCAGCACGATGACCTTGGGGTGGAAGGCGCCGGAGGTGACCGCCAAGCCCGCCAGGTAGGCGCGGCCGGCCTGCCGCACGGCACGGGGGTCCGGTCTGGCCGCGCCGGCGTCCCCGACGACCGTGACGCGTGAGCCCAGACCGCGGACCAGACCGAGCACCTGGGACTCGAAGAAGCCCAGGTCGAGTGTGTAGCTGAGGAAGATCGCGTGGTTGAGGCGCCAGCGGCCGCGTTCGGCCTGCAGGATCCAGGTCAGCGGCGAAGCCGCGCCCTCGCGAACGTTGCCGGCGATCGTGTGCTCGTCAGACAAGGAGATCACGTCCCAGGGCGGTGACCGTGATCCTGCCGCCGACGTCGGCGAAGACGCCGGACCCCACGAGCACGTTGCCCAGCTGAGCCAGCCGCAGGCTCACCCGTCCACGCCCCTCTGCACCGGTCTTGTAGAGCCAACCACCGTCGAGCGAACGGACGCGGCCGGGAAACCACAGAGTCCCGTCTGCCTTCCGGCGGGTCTTCATGAGCGCAACCCGCTCGCTCCGGGCGAGCAGCTGTCTGACCAGACGGTCCGCGAACGCGTGCAGGGAGTGCGATCGCTGCGCGTCCAGGTTCGCGGCCAGCCAGGCGGGCGTCAGTTCGTGGTCGGGGCTGCCTGCGAACACCTTTCGGATTTCACCGGTGAGCTCCGAGACTCGGGCCGCGTTGGCGCACAGCACACGCAAGTCCGCCGCGGGGGCGCCGTAGCCGTCATACAGGCTGACCTCAGCGGGTGCGGGCGCACCATCGGGTCCGGTGGTAGAGGGAAGCTCGGACAACCAGGCGCCCACGGTGCCTGCCGGCAACTCGGCAAGGAGCGCGGCCACCACGTCATCGATGTGGGTCACGTCGACCACCTGGTCGACCAGCCACGCCCAGAGCCGCCGCCACGCCGAGACAGCGTGATTGCGGAGGGTGACACCACGCCACCGGTGTGCGACCGGGCTGGCTGCCGCAACGGTGTCGGTGCTGAGGAAGACACCGAAGGCGAGGATGTCCGTCACCTGCTCGGTGAGGTTCCGGATGTCGTGGGTGTCGACGATCCGCGCCAGCAGCCGGATCGTTTCCCGCCGGGACAAGGTGGCCTCGTCCTCGGCGATGCGCTCATCCTTGCCACACAACAGCCGCGCCAGCCATCGACCGTCGGGCCGTCCCGGCCCGGCGCAGATGCAGAGGCCGGTGTCTTGAGCTAGATCCGACAAGGTGAGTTCGTCTTCGCGGGCCAGGTCCAGCAACCTGCCGATACCGCCGCGGACCGCGACGTCGTCGTACGTTTCTCCGGGACCTCTTGTTTGATCAAGCACGCCGAGCGTCACCTCGGAACCGAGGTATGCGCCGGAGAATCCCCAGGAGTTCCTGGCGTAGCCGCCGACAGCGGACGCCTCTTCCATGACGAGCGTCCCGCCGCGGAGGCGCTGCGCCAGTGAATCGGTGCCGTGCGCCCGGCCTGTCGGCGAGTCGTGTCCACCGTGGTGGACGAAGGAGACCGCCGCCGCCGCGACTTCCGTCCGTCGAAGCAGATCCGTGGTCGCGTCCTTGTCGAGCCCTCTCGCCTGAGCCTCGGCCATCACCATGCCGTGGATCGCGAAGTACCGCGCATGCGGTGTCACGGTCGTCACCCCGGGCACCAACTGCGCTGCCTGCGCCATCACTGGCTGCTCGACAGCCAACGGGTACTTCCCGGCACCGGCGCCCAAACCAACGGCGCTCCACGCCGGCCCGTCGACTCCCACCCGATCCCCTTCCACTTTCGGAGGTGATCGCGCGACGAGCTGGAATTGTTGCTTGCTGCAGGTCAGAGCGGTCTCCGTACGCCACCAGGCTATAGGCGTGCCCGGGCTGGGTCTGGCGTCCATCGACCTGGTGGAGGGGGCTAGGGAGAGGTCCGCGAGGTGGTGCGGCGCGCACGTACCCGGCGGTGGCTCCAGGCCAGCAGGCCGAGCAGGACGAGGCCGGACAGGATCAGGCTCGATCCGGTGCTCCACCCGCTCAGCGGCAGCGATCGCACGAAACCCCAGACCAGCCCCGCAGTGATGAGCAGCAGTCCGGCGGTCACGGAGCCCGCGATCCGCAGCGGTGAGGACACGCTGTCCTCGGCGGCCTTCATCGCTCGCGAGCGCACCGGGTCGACGTAGCGTTCCAGCGCGGGGAACTCCGAGGCCAGCACGACCAGCCCCGCGAGCACCAGCAGCAGCCCGGGGCCGGGAAGCACCAGCAGCAGCACCCCGACACCGAGAAGCAGGACGCCTGCCACGGCGATGACCGCTCGTTTCATCCGTCGTCAGCTCCCTGGCCCTGGTTGTCCCGGTCGGGTGCCAGTCTGCCCCAGTTCACCCGGCGACGCCCGTTCTGGCGCCCAGTTGTCCCGTGTGGACAGCGGTGCGGTCACCGGGCCGCGCGGAACGCCTCCTCCGCTTCGTCGATCGCCGCGAGCTGGGCGATGATCTCCCCGGAGGAGGATTCGCCGACGTGCGGTCGAGGATCGCGTCGCGGAGTGGTCGGAGTGGGCCGGTGCGTGGTGGAAGAGCCGGCCGAGCACGCAGGCCTGCTGCACCTGCCGGGCGGTGTGCGGTTTGCGCGGTGCTTCGAAAGCGTCGAGCGCGGCACGCACCGCGGCGTAGTCGGACAGGTCGGCCCCGGCCAGGCGGCGGCCGAGGAAGTAGCCGTCCTCGGTGGCCATGCCCGCGCCGTAGGCGGCGTAGGGGCTCGTGGCGTGTGCGGCGTCCCCGACGAGGGTGGCCCGGCGCTTCGACCACTGCCGGAGCGGTGTGCGGCGCGCGGGTCGCCGGTGAACCCGGTGCGGGCGTCGTGCGCGCCGAGGACCCACCACTGGAACCCGTCGCGGCCCTTGTCGGGGATGGACGTCCAGCTGCCCTGCACGGTGCGCCCGTGCGAGACGATGCACAGCCCGCGCTGGGCGGTGACGCCCTCGTCGCAGGGCGGCGGCCATGCCGGCCGGGCCGGCGCCGATGACGGGGCCCGGCCGCGCCTGGTCGGGGTGGCGCTCATGGTGATCTCCTCGTCGAGATGTGCGGGCGGGTTCGTTGGACGCCGCGGGTCAGGAGCTGGGGACTTCGTGGACGGCCACGGCCGGTTCGCCGTCGATCAGGTCGCCGATCCGGGCCAGGAACGCCTGGGTGTGGGGGAGCGTCAGGTGCGCGTCGAGGTCACCGGTTTCCCCCCGTCGCCCGGGCCGGGCACGAGCACTTCCGATCACGATCAGCACGCGTGGTGAATGCATCCGGGCCGGCCGGTGATCCGTCCGCCGAGTCGCTGGCCGTCCGGCCGCCGCTGCAGCGCCGGCTCGTGATCCACCTCAGGCCGCGGTCAGGGCTGGTCGAGCGCCAGGTAGAGGTCCACGCGGTCGGCGAACCGGGTCAGGTCGCGGCGGGTCAGTTCGCCGATCTTGCCGATCCGGTACCGCAGCGTGTTGACGTGCACGTGCAGCTCCGCCGCGGTCTGGGCCCACGAGCCGGAGTTGTCCAGGAACACCCGCAGGGTGTGGACCAGCTCCGACCGGTGCTCCTCGTCGTAGGCGAGGAGCGGGCCGAGGACCCGGGCGCGGAACGAGCGGCGCAGCTCGCCCGGGACGGCGGCCAGCAACAGCAGGTGTGAGGCCACCTCGTCACCGGCCACGACCTTCGCCCGCGCCTCCGACAGCTCCGCGAGCCGGCGGGCCTGCCGGGCCTCCTGCACCGCCGCGCGCAGGCCTCCCGAGTCGGGCGCGTGGCTGATCCCCACGGCCAGCCCGGCGGAGCCCAGCGCCGGTTCGATGACGCCCACCGCGTCGCGCACCGCGGCGGCCAGCGTGTCGTCCTCGCCCGGTGCGCAGCCCGCCAGCAGCCCGAACACCTCGCCGTCCACCACCCCGACCAGCGTGGCGGACTGCACCGGCGCCACCAGCTCCTCGGCGATCACCGACGCCAGCCCCGGCCCGCCGCCGCGCACCCGCACCGACAGCGCGGCGATCGGCTCGGCGGGCCGGAACTCCGCGGCCACCAGCCGGGAGTCGATCTCCGCCTGGGTGCCGTGCTCGGACAGTGCCAGCCGCAGCAACGGCTCGGCCGCCCGGTTCTCGATGCGCTTGGCGTCGTCCAACCGGGACCGTTCGACGCCGACCAGCGTCGCGAACTCCGTCGCGATCTCGTGCCGGTCCCGCTCCCACGACCGGTGGTCCCCGGCCACCACGAGGAACCAGCTCGCCACCCGGTGACCGGCCTTGCTCGCCGCGGGCAGCAGCGACACCGGCCCGCCCGGGCGGGACACCACCCGGGGCAGCCGGTCCGCCAGCAGGAACCGGCGGGCCAGCGCGGTCGGATCCGCCAGCTCCCCGGTGCCGGCCACCACCCGGCCGGTCGAGGTCAGCACCCAGCAGCCGGCGCCCAGCTCCGCCGCCCCCGCCTCGACCAGCGCCGTCAGCCCGCCCGTTCGGCCGCCAGGCCCAGGATCGCCCGCTCGGAGATCGTGGCGAACGAGACGGTGACCGGCACCTCGAACAACGGCAGCCGGTGCGTGCGGCACGCGTTGACCACGTAGTCCGGCACCGGCCCGCCCACCTCGGCGGTACCGGCGCCCAGCGCCACCACACCCGCCTCGGCCAGGCCGCCGATGAACGCGTCGGCGTCGGCCTGGCCCTGCAGCCACTGCATGCTGGACAGCACCAGCTCACCGCCGTAGAGGTAGCGGCGGGGGTCGCGCAGCGTCGCGGTGAGCACCCGCGTGAACTCGCGATCCACCTGGTCCTCGCCGGCCAACAGGGTCAGCCCGAGGTCGGCGATGTCCAGCAGGGCGTGCAGCCGCACGATGTGGCCTCCCGATCGTCGGACCGCCACTGTGTCCCCGCGGCGGCGCGTCGTCACTTGGAGGAAAGCACAAAAACCGGCCCGTGGGGACCGTCACCTTTCGGCGATTCCGCCGCTGGCCGCTGCCGGACCCCGGAGTGTGTACTGCTTCACAGTTCAGCCGGAGCAGACGAGGAGGTGGCCGGTGCTCCAGCAATTCCACGCACTGCCGGCCGAGGAGGCCGAGCGTGAGCTGCGGGCCTGCTGCGCCGCGCGGGACTGGGCCGCGCAGGTCGCGGCCGGCCGCCCCTACGCCGACGTGGACGCGGTGTGCGCGGCGGCCGACGCGGCCCTGGCCGATCTGGACTGGGCGGGGATCACCGAGGCGCTGGCCGCGCACCCCCGCATCGGCGACCGGGCCGGCGGCACCGGCCGGGAGGCGGCGTGGTCGCGCCAGGAGCAGGAGGCCGCGGCCACCGGCGACGAGGCGGTCCGGCGGGAACTCGCCGAGGCGAACGCGGAGTACGAGCGCCGCTTCGGCCGGGTGTTCCTGATCTGCGCCGCCGGGCTGCCCGCCGCGACGATCCTCGGCCGGCTGCGCGAGCGGCTGGGCCACGACGAGGAGACCGAACGGGCCGTGGTGCGCGAGGAGCTGCGCGAGATCGTGCGGCTCCGCGTGCGCCGGTGGCTGGCAGGGGAGACGCGATGAGCCTGTCCACGCACGTCCTCGACGCCGCGCGGGGCCGGCCCGCGGCGGGTGTCGTGGTGCGGCTGGAGCGGCACGACGGTCAGGGCTGGGACCTGCTGGCCGAGGCCCGCACCGACGACGACGGCCGCATCCGCGGCTGGCGCACCGGTCCCGGCACGCACCGGCTGGTGTTCGACACCGGCGGCTACCTCGGCCCGGACGCCTTCTACCCGGAGGCGGTGGTGACCTTCCGGGTCGGCGACCCGGACGAGCACTACCACGTCCCGCTCCTGCTGAGCCCCTTCGCCTTCTCCACCTACCGCGGCAGTTAGACCACAAAGGAGTGTCAGGACAACCATGGGCATCGTTCTCGGCGACAACCAGTACGGCAAGGCGGAGGTCCGGGTCGTGCGGCTCGACCGCGACGGTGAGCGGCACGCCGTCACCGACCTCAACGTCAGCACCACCCTCTCCGGCGACCTGGCCGACACCCACCTCACCGGGGCCAACGACAAGGTGCTGGCCACCGACACGCAGAAGAACACGGTGTTCGCCTTCGCCAGGGACGGGATCGGCGAGATCGAGGACTTCGGCCTGCGGCTGGCGCGGCACTTCGTCGCCACGCAGCCGAGCATCCACCGCGCCCGGGTGGCGATCGAGCGGTTCCCGTGGGCGCGCCTCGACGTCGGCGGTGTCCCGGCCGCGCACTCGTTCGCCCGGTCCGCCGAGGGCACCCGGCTGGCGGTGGTGCACCACGACGGTGAGCGGTCCTGGGTCACCGGCGGCATCCGCGACCTGACCGTGCTCAACTCCACCGACTCGGAGTTCTGGGGTTTCCCCCGCGACCGCTACACCACGCTGGCCGAGACCAAGGACCGCATCCTCGCCACCGCGGTGGCCGCGAGCTGGCGGTTCGGCCGCACCGAGGACGTCGACTGGGCGGGCGCCTACACGACCGCGCGGGCCGCTCTGCTGACCGCCTTCGCCGACACCTACAGCTACTCCCTGCAGCAGACCCTCTACGCGATGGGCGCGCGGGTCCTGGAGCACGTGCCGGAGATCGTCGAGGTGCGGCTGTCGCTGCCGAACAAGCACCACTTCCTCAGCGACCTGTCCGCCTTCGGCCTGGACAACCCGGACGAGGTCTACTACGCCGCCGACCGCCCCTACGGGCTGATCGAGGGGACCGTCCTGCGCGACGACGCCCCCGAACCCGGACTGGCCTGGAGCTGAAGGAGCACCGCGATGGACTTCCTGCGACCGTCCTCGCTCGCCGAGGCGCTGGCCGCGAAGGCCGAACATCCCGGGGCGGTACCGATCGCCGGCGGCACCGACGTCATGGTCGAGATCAACTTCGACCACCGGCGCCCGGACGCGCTGCTCGACCTCGGCCGCGTTCCGGAGCCCGCCCGGCACGGCACCGCCGACGGCCGGATCCGGCTGGGGGCGAGCGTCCCGTACACCCGCATCATCACCGAGCTCGGTCACGTGCTGCCGGGGCTCGCGATGGCGTCGCGCACGGTGGGCTCACCGCAGATCCGCAACCGCGGCGGCGTCGGCGGCAACCTGGGCTCGGCCTCCCCGGCCGGCGACGCGCACCCGGCGCTGCTCGCCGCGGGCGCAGAGGTGGAGATCGCCTCGGTGCGCGGCACCCGGACCGTGGCGGCGGCCGACTTCTACACCGGGGTCAAGCGCAACGTCCTGGAGCCCGACGAGCTGATCACCGCCGTGCACCTGGCCCCGGCCACCGGTCCCCAGCAGTTCAGCAAGGTCGGCACCCGCAACGCGATGGTGATCGCGGTGTGCGCGTTCGGCCTCGCGCTGCACCCGGAGCAGCGGCGGGCCGGCACCGGGCTCGGCTCGGCGGACCGGACCCCGCGCCGGGCCCCGGACGCGGAGGAGTTCCTCGCCGGCGAACTGGACTGGGAGAAGCCGAAACCACTGTCCGACGCGGTGCTGCGCCGTTTCGGGGAGCTGGTCGCCGCGGCGGCCGCCCCCATCGACGACGTCCGGGGCACCGCGAACTACCGCCGGCACGCGCTGGCGGTGCTGGCCCGCCGCACGCTCGGCTGGGCCTGGACCGACTACACGCGAGGGAGCTGGACCGCATGCGCCTGAACGTCACCGTCAACGGCGAGCACCGCCAGGCCGACGACGTCTGGGAGGGGGAGAGCCTGCTGTACGTGCTGCGTGAGCGGCTGGGCCTGCCCGGCTCGAAGAACGCCTGCGAACAGGGCGAATGCGGGTCCTGCACGGTGTACCTGGACGGGGTGCCGGCGTGTGCCTGCCTGGTCGCCGCCGGGCAGGCGGAGGGCCGCGCGGTGCGCACCGTCGAGCGGGTCGCCGAGGCGCACCCGCTCGACGAGGTGCAGCGGTCCTTTGTGGAGCGTGGCGCGGTGCAGTGCGGGTTCTGCACGCCGGGCCTGATCGTCGCCGCGCACGACCTGATCGAGCGCACCGGCTCGCCCGGTGACGCCGAGATCCGCGAGGCGCTGGCCGGGAACCTGTGCCGCTGCACCGGTTACGAGAAGATCCTGGACGCCGTCCGCCTCGCCGCCGAGCGCACGGCCGCCGCGAAGGAGGCCGCGCGGTGACCAAGCCGGCACCGGCCCGCTTCCCGCAGGACCTCACCGACGCCGTCACGGGCGGCGTCGGGGACAGCCCGCTGCGCCCGGACGGCAGGCTGAAGGTCACCGGCCAGTACGCGTACTCGTCCGACCTGTGGCACGAGGACATGCTGTGGGGCGCGACGCTGCGCAGCCCGCACCCGCACGCCCGCATCCGCTCGCTCGACTACAGCGCGGCGCTGGCCCACCCCGGCGTGCACGCCGTGCTGACCCACGAGGACGTGCCGGGCGAAAACGTCTACGGCCTCAAGTACGCCGACACCCCGGTGCTGGCCGCCGACCGGGTCCGCTGCCAGGGGGAACCGGTCGCGCTGGTGGCGGCCGACCACCCGGAGATCGCGCGCCGGGCGCTGAAGAAGATCAAGGTGGACTACGAAGTCCTGGAGCCGATCACCGATCCGGAGCGGGCCGCGCACGACGAGGACTTGCCGGCGCTGCACCCCGACGGCAACCTGGTGCGCTACCAGCGGATCGTCAAGGGCGACCCGGACGCGACCGCCGACGTGGTGGTGTCCGGCGTGTACGAGATCGGCATGCAGGACCAGGCGTTCCTCGGCCCGGAGTCCGGGCTCGCGGTGCCCGACGGCGACGGCGGGGTCGACCTGTACCTGGCGACCCAGTGGCTGCACGTCGACCAGCGGCAGACCGCGCACGCGCTGGGCCTGCCGCTGGAGAAGGTGCGCCTGACCCTGTCCGGCGTCGGCGGCGCGTTCGGCGGCCGCGAGGACCTGTCGATGCAGATCCACGCCTGCATGCTCGCGCTGCGCACCGGCCGCCCGGTGAAGATGTCCTACCACCGCGAGGAGTCGTTCTTCGGCCACGTGCACCGGCACCCGGCGAAGATGTACTACGAGCACGGCGCGACCCGCGACGGGAAGCTGGTCTACGTGCGGGCGCGGCTGTACTTCGACGGCGGACCGTACGCCTCGAAGACGCCGGTGGTCGTCGGCAACGGCACCACGCTGGGCGCCGGGCCGTACGTGGTGCCCAACGCCCGCATCGAGGGCTGGGGCGTGCGCACCAACAACCCCACCTGCGGGGCGATGCGCGGGCTCGGCGCGGTGCAGCCGACCTTCGCCTACGAGTCGCAAATGGACAAGCTCGCCACCGCGCTGGGCATGGACCCGGCGGAGCTGCGCATCCGCAACGCGATGAAAGAGGGCGACACCGGGGTCACCGGGCAGGTCGCGGATTTCCCGGTGGCGGTGGCCGAGCTGGTCCGCCGGGTGCGCGACATGCCGCTGCCGCCGGAGCGCACCGGTCCCGCGGACATCCGGGAGCTGCCCGGTGGCGCGTCCAACACCACCCACGGCGAAGGGGTGGTCCGCGGCATCGGCTACGGCGTGACCATCAAGAACGTCTCCTACGCCGAGGGTCTCGACGACTACTCCACCGCCCGCGTGCGGCTGGAGGTGGCCGGCGGGGAACCGGTGGCGCTGGTGCACACCGCGGCCGCCGAGGTCGGCCAGGGCCTGGTCACCGTGCAGCAGCAGATCGCCAGGACCGAGCTGGGCGTGCAGCGGGTGACGATCCACCCGAACGACACCTCCGTCGGCGACGCCGGGTCCAGCTCGGCGTCCCGGCAGACCTACGTCACCGGCGGCGCGGTCCGCAACGCCTGCCGCGCCGTGGCGGAGTCCGTGTGCGCGCTCGCGGCGAGCAAGTCCGGCCGTCCCGCCGAGGGGCTGACGCTGTCCGGCGGCAAGATCGTCGACGGCCGGGGCGAGGTGATCGCCGACCTGGTGGACGTCCTGGGCACCGACGCCGTCGAGGAGACCCGGGAGTTCCACCACCGGCCCACCGTCCCGCTCGACCCGGAGACCGGCCAGGGCGACGCGCACGTGCAGTGGGCGTTCTCCGCGCACCGGGCCGTCGTGGACGTGGACACCGAGCTGGGCCTGGTCAAGGTCGTGCAGCTGGACTGCGCCCAGGACGTCGGCAAGGCGATCAACCCGGACGCGGTGATCGGCCAGATCCAGGGCGGCTCGGCGCAGGGCCTCGGGCTCGCCGTGATGGAGGAGATCCAGGTCTCCGGCGGCAAGGTGCGCAACCCGTCGTTCACCGACTACCTCATCCCGACCACCCTCGACATGCCCCCGATGCGCATCGAGATCGTCGAGCGGGCCGACCCGCACGCCCCCTACGGCGTGCGCGGGGTCGGGGAACCGCCCACGATCTCCGCGACCCCGGCGATCGCCAACGCGATCCGCGACGCCACGGGACTGGAACTGCCCCGGGTCCCGATCCGGCCGGAACACCTCACCGGCACCTGAGGAACACCACCACCACGAAAACCCCGTGCCCGGCACGGGGGAGGGAGTGCACGCGTGACCGCGATCGTCAGTGTGGAGAAGGAATGGCTGGCCAGGGCCGTCGAGCTGGCCACCGACAACGTCGCCGCCGGCGGCGGGCCGTTCGGCGCCGTGGTCGTCCGCGACGGCGAGATCGTCGCCACCGGGACCAACCAGGTCACCCCGGCGCTGGACCCGACCGCGCACGCCGAGGTCGTCGCGATCCGGGCGGCCTGCCAGGCGCTGGGCGACTTCAAGCTCACCGGCTGCGTGCTGGTGTCGTCCTGCGAACCGTGCCCGATGTGCCTGGCCTCGGCCCTGTGGGCCCGCCTGGACCGGGTGGTCTACGCCGCCGACCGGCACGACGACCACGGCGCCGGCTTCGACGACCGCGCGTTCTACGAGCTGTTCGACCGGCCGCGGGAGTCGTGGACCGTCCCCGTCTCCCGGCTGTCCGAAGTGGACGGATTCGTGCCGTTCGCGGCCTGGCTGGACCGGCCCGACCGCATCGAGTACTGACCCCCCGGCCCGGGAACCCGGGACCGGGAACCGAGTACGGCTTGTCACCGGCGACGAGCGCCCCTCACCGGGCCCCTCGGCGGTGCTGACCGGAGCACCAGAAAAACCCCAATCGTCCCGCTCACCAGGCCCCGCGGCGCCCAGCCCGGGCGGCCCGGCCGAGCACACCCACCGGCAAGGGGAGGACGCCATGACCCAGGCCCCCAGCGACGACCGCGTCGCACCAGCACCCACCGTACCCCGCAGGACGGCGCTCGACCGCTTCTTCGACCTCACCGGCAGGCGGACCACCGTCGGCCGCGAGGTCCGCGGCGGGATCACCACGTTCGTCGCGATGGCCTACATCGTGCTGCTCAACCCGCTCATCCTCGGCGCGTCGGCGGACATCACCGGCGCGAAGCTGAGCGCGGCCCAGGTCACCACGGCGACCGCGCTGGCCGCCGCGGTGACGACCATCCTCATGGGACTGGTCGGCAACGCCCCGCTGGCGCTGGCCGCCGGGCTGGGCATCAACGGCATCGTGGCCTTCCAGATGGCCCCGGCGATGACCTGGGCGCAGGCGTTCGGCCTGGTCGTGCTGGAGGGCGTGTGCATCGTCCTGATGGCCGTCAGCGGGGTGCGGGAACGCATCATGAACGGCATCCCGCCGGCGTTGAAGACGGCCATCACGGTCGGCATCGGGCTCTACATCGCGCTCGTCGGGTTCGTCAGCGCCGGGTTCGTCACGCGCGTCCCGGACGTCGCGGGCTCGTCCGTCCCGGTCCAGCTGGGCCTGAGCGGGCACCTCGCCGGCTGGCCGATCGCGGTGTTCTGCCTGGGCCTGCTGCTGATGGTGGTCCTGGTGTCGCGCAAGGTCCCGGGCGCGGTGCTGATCGGCATCGCGGTCACCACGGTGTTCGCGATCGTGCTGCACGACGGGTTCGGCGTGGGCGGCTGGGGCCGCACCGAGCCGACACTGCCCAGCCAGGTGCTCGCCGCGCCGGACTTCGGGCTGTTCGGGGACGTCGACCTGTTCGGCGGGTTCGTCTCCGCCGGGCCGGTCACCGCGACGGTGTTCCTGTTCACGCTCGTGCTGTCCGGGTTCTTCGACGCGATGGGCACCATCACCAGCGTCTCCGACGAGGCCGGGCTGTCCCGCGACGGCAAGGTGCCCGGCATGGGCCGGATCCTGCTGGTGGACGGGGCGGGCGCGATCGCGGGCGGAGTCACCGGGTCGTCGCCGAACACGGTGTTCCTGGAGTCCGCCGCCGGTGTCGGCGAGGGGGCCCGCACCGGGCTGGCCAGCGTGGTGACCGGGCTGTTGTTCGGGGCGACCCTGCTGTTCACCCCGCTGGCCGGGGTGGTCCCGGCGCAGGCCGCGGCACCGGCGCTGGTCGTGATCGGCGGGATGATGGTGTCGCAGATCCGGCGCGTCCCCTGGCACGACACGGATTTCACCATCCCGGTGTTCCTCACCGCCGCGGTCATCCCGTTCACGTACTCGATCACCAACGGCGTGGGCGCCGGGCTGGTGTCCTACGTCGTCATCCGCATCGGCAAGGGCCGCTGGCCCGGCTGGCTGCTCACCGGGCTGGCCCTGGTGTTCACCGTCTACTTCGGAATCACCGGTGTCGAGAAGCTCTTCGGCTGAAGGAGACAGACATGGCGTTGATGTTCCTCAACGGCGGGGCCATGCGTGGCGAGCCGTTGCACCACCTGCTCGGCGGCGCCCCGCTGGTCGCCGCGACCACCACCGCGCCCAAGTACCGCTTCTACTCCGTCGGCGGTCAGTGCCCGGCGCTGTTCCCGGTCTCGCACGGCGGGGCGGCCATCGCGGGCGAGGTCTACGACGTGCCGATGGACGTGCTGCGCGACCGGGTGCTGCCGTCCGAACCGCACGAGCTGGAGCTCGGCGTGATCGAGCTGGCCGACGGCAGCTCGTCGCTGGCGATGCTGTTGCGCCGCCCCTACACCTCGCACGCGCAGCTGCGCGACATCACCGAGTTCGGCGACTGGCGTGCCTACCAGGAGAAAGCCGCGTGAACCACACCCTGCCCTACGACGTCAACCTGTCCATGCTGTTCACCGAGCTGCCCCTGCTGCAGCGCCCCGCCGCGGCCAAAGCCGCCGGCTTCGACGCGGTCGAGTTCTGGTGGCCCTTCGGCACCGCGGCACCCGGTGACGCCGAGGTGGACCGGTTCGTGGCGGCCGTCCGGGACGCGGGCGTGCGGCTGGTGGGCCTCAACTTCGCGGCGGGCGACCTGCCGGGCGGCGACCGGGGCCTGGTGTCCTGGCCCGCGCGGTCGGCGGAGTTCCGCGAGAACGTGCCGATCGCCGTCGGCATCGCCGAGCAGCTCGGCTGCCGCGCCCTCAACGCCCTCTACGGCAACCGCGTGGCCGGCGCCGACCCGGCCGAACAGGACGCGCTCGCTGCGCAGAACCTCGCCGTGGCCGCGCACGCGGCGGCGCGGATCGGCGCGACCGTGCTGGTCGAACCGGTCAGCGGCGCGCCGCACTACCCGCTGCGGCGGGCCGCGGACGCGCTCGCCGTGATCGACCGCGTCACGCGCGAATCCGGCGCCGGCAACCTCGCGCTGCTGGCCGACCTCTACCACCTGACGGCGAACGGCGACGACCTCGGCGCCGTCATCGCCGAGCACACCGGCCGGATCGGCCACGTGCAGATCGCCGACCACCCCGGACGCCACCAGCCCGGGACCGGCGCCATCGACCTGGACGCCGCGCTCGGCAAGCTCGCCGCCGGCGGCTACACCGGCCACGTCGGCCTGGAGTACCAGCCGTCCGGCACCACCGAGGACAGCCTGGCCTGGCTGCCCCGGGACCGTCGTGCGGCGACCTGAACCATCCCCGACACCGGAACGGAAAACCTGATCATGACCCGTGTGGGATTCGTCGGCCTGGGCATCATGGGTGCCCCCATGGCCCGCAACCTCGTCAAGGCCGGCTTCGCCGTCGCCGGCTACGACCGCAACACCGACGCGGTCGCCAGGGTCGCCGCGAACGGCGGCACCGCGGCCCGGTCGATCGCCGAGGCCGTGCGGGACGCCGAGATCGTCATCACGATGCTGCCCGCCGACCCGCACGTCGAAGACGTCGTGTTCGGCCCCGGCGGGATCGCCGGGCACATCGAGCCCGGGACGCTGTTCATCGACTTCAGCACCGTCAAACCGGAAACGTCGCAACGAGTCGCGCGGCGGTTCGGCGAGCAGGGCGTGCGCGTGCTCGACGCCCCGGTGTCCGGCGGTGAGGCCGGTGCCGTCGACGGCGTGCTGTCCATCATGGTCGGCGGGGCGCAGGCGGACTTCGACGCCGCCAAGCCGGTGTTCGACGCCGTCGGCAAGGTCGCCGCGCTCGTGGGACCGTCCGGCGCGGGCCAGTTCGTCAAGGCGGCCAACCAGCTGGTCGTCGGTGGCACCTACGCGCTGGTGGCCGAGGCGATCGTGCTGATGGAAGCGTCCGGTGTGGACGCCGAGGCCGGGCTCGAGGTGCTGGCCGGCGGCCTGGCCGGCAGCCGGATCCTGGAGCTGAAGCGCAAGTCCATGCTGGCCCGCGACTTCACGCCCGGCTTCCGCATCGACCTGCACCACAAGGACATGGGCATCGTGCTGGACGCCGCCCGGCAGGCCGAGGTGGCCCTGCCCTTCGCCGGCCAGGTCGCCGCCTTCGTCCAGTCCGCCCGCGCCCAGGGCCTCGGCGACGCCGACCACTCGGCGCTGCTCGCCGTCACCGAGCGGCTGTCCGGCCGCTGACGGCCCGCTCCACCAGCCACCACACCCGTCGACAGTCCGAGGAGTCTTTGCCATGCCCAGAATGCCCGCGATGGAAGCGGTCGTCGAAGTCCTCAAGTCCGAGGGCGTGGACGTCGCGTTCGGATGCCCCGGCGCGGCCATCCTGCCGCTGTACCAGGCGATGGAACGCCGGGGCGGCATCGAGCACCTCACGGTCCGGCACGAGGAGGGCGCCACGCACATGGCCGACGGCTGGTCGCGCACCAGCGGCAAGGTCGGCGTCGCGATCGGCACCTCCGGCCCGGCCGGGACCAACATGATCACCGGTCTCTACACCGCGATGGCCGACTCGATCCCGATCCTCGCCATCACCGGCCAGGCGGTGTCGGCCAACCTGCACAAGGAGGCCTTCCAAGCGGTCGACATCGTGCGGATCGCCGAACCGGTCACCAAGTGGGCGGTGCAGGTCAAGGAGGCGGCCACGGCGCCGTGGATCTTCCGCGAGGCGTTCCGGATCGCGCGGTCCGGCCGTCCCGGCCCGGTGCTCGTCGACATCCCCGTCGACGTCGCGCAGGAGATCATCACCTACGACCCGGACATCGACGCGCCGTTCCCGGTCGAGGTGGTGCGGCCGCACCTGCCGCGCGTCGAGCGGGCACTGGACCTGCTGCTGGCCGCGGAGAAACCGCTCATCCTGGCCGGCGGTGGCGTCGTCATCGCCGACGCGGCGCCGGAGCTGCGCGAGCTGGCCGAGTACCTCAACGTCCCGGTGCAGGTCACGCTCATGGGCAAGGGCGCGATCGACGAGGACCACGACCTCTACGCCGGGATGACCGGGGTGCAGACCTCCCAGCGCTACGGCAACGCCTCGATGCTGGAGTGCGACACCGTGCTGGCCGTCGGCGCCCGGTTCGGCGACCGGCACACCGGCAGGCTGGACGTCTACCGGGGCGACCGCACGTTCATCCACGTCGACATCGAGCCGACCCAGATCGGCAAGGTGTTCCCGCCCGATCTGGGCATCGTCTCCGACGCGAAGCTGTTCCTGCGGGCGCTGCTGGACGCGGCGCGGGCGCGGGGCGCCGGTGGCCGCGGCCCGGCCGCCTGGGTCGAGCGGATCGGCGAGCTGAAGGCGACGCTGCGCCGCCGGGAGGACTTCGACACCACCCCGATCAAGGCGCCCCGGGTGTACAAGGAGATCAACGAGGCGTTCGGCCCGGACACCTGGTTCGTCACCGCGATCGGGCTCTACCAGATCTGGGGCGGCCAGCACCAGAAGGCCTACCGGCCCCGGCGCTACCAGGTGTGCGGGCAAGCCGGGCCGCTGGGCTGGGAGATCCCGGCCGCGATCGGCGTGAAGAAGGCGCTGCAGCCGGTCGAGCCGGGGGCCGAGGTCGTCGGCATCGTCGGCGACTACGGCTTCCAGTACCTGGTCGAGGAACTGGCGGTGGCCGCGCAGTACGACGTGCCGTTCGTGCTCATCATGCTCAACAACGAGTACCTGGGCCTGATCCGGCAGGCGTCGATCCCGTACGACATGAACTACCAGGTCGACATCCACTACGACGAGTACGGCTCGGACAACGTCAAGATCATGGAGGCCTACGGCTGCGCCGGGCGGCGGGTGTTCGACCCGGCGGAGATCCGGGACGCGATCGACTGGGCCCGCAAGGAGGCGGTGGCGACCTCCCGCCCGGTGCTCGTGGAGATCATGATCGAGCGCGAGGCCAACACCCCGCACGGGCCCGCGATCGACGCCGTGCGCGAGTTCGAGCCCGCCCCGTGACCGGTCACGTCCTCGTCGCCCCGGACAAGTTCAAGGGCTCGCTGACCGCGGCCGAGGTCGCCGCGGCCGGCGGCGGCGGCCTCGGCGGCGGAGCCCGCACAGTGCCGCTGGCCGACGGCGGCGAGGGCACGGTCGAGGCCGCGGTGTCGGCCGGGTTCCGCCGCGTGCCCGTGACGGTGCACGGCCCGGCCGGGCAGCCGGTCACCGCCGCGTTCGCGGTGCGCGACGGCACCGCCGTGGTGGAGCTGGCCGAGGCGTCCGGGCTGCAGCGGCTGCCCGGACCGCCCGCGCCGCTGACCGCGTCCAGCTTCGGCACCGGTGAGCTGATCGCCGCGGCGGTGTCGGCCGGTTGCCGCCGGATCGTGCTGGGGGTCGGCGGCAGCGCGTGCACCGACGGCGGCGCGGGCCTGCTGTCCGCGCTCGGGGCGAAGCTGCTGGACCGGGACGGCGGCGAACTGGCTCCGGGCGGTGCCGCGCTGCGGGACCTGGACCGGGTCGAGCTGACCGGACTCCACCCGGCACTGGCCGGCGTCGAGTTCGAGCTGGCCGGTGACGTGGACAACCCGCTGCTCGGGCCCACCGGCGCGGCCGCGGTGTACGGGCCGCAGAAGGGCGCGAGCCCCGCCGACGTGGCCGTCCTGGAAGCCGGGCTGCGGCGGTGGTCCGAGGTCGTCGGACCGCGGTGCGCCGGCGCTCCCGGCGCGGGCGCGGCCGGGGGAGTGGGATACGCGGCGCTGGCCGTGCTGGGCGCGCGCCGCCGCCCGGGGGTGCGCGCGCTGATGGACCTGGTCGGCTTCGACGACGCCCTGCGCGGCGCCCGGCTGGTCGTCACCGGCGAGGGGTCGCTGGACGAGCAGACTCTGCACGGCAAGACACCGGCGGGGGTGGCCGGGGCCGGCCGCGCGGCCGGGATCCCCGTCGTGGCCGTGGCCGGGCGGTGCCTGCTGGACGGCGAGCAGCTCGCCGCGGCCGGTATCCGCGCCGCCTACGCCCTCACCGACCTCGAACCCGACCCCGCCCGGTGCATGACCGACGCCGGGCCGCTGCTGCGCCGGCTGGCCGGACGGCTCGCCGCGGACTGGCTGGGAAGGAGTTGCGCATGACCGGCTACGACCTCGTGGTCCGCGCCGACCGGGTGCTGACCCCCGGCGGCGAACGGCCCGCCGCGGTGGCCGTCCGGAACGGGCGGATCGCCGCCGTCACCGGCCGCACCGCGCGGCTGGACACCCGCCTCGACCTGGACCTGGGTGACCTCGCCCTGCTGCCCGGGCTGGTGGACACCCACGTCCACGTCAACGAGCCCGGCCGCACCGAATGGGAGGGGTTCGCCACGGCCACCGCCGCCGCGGCCGCGGGCGGCGTGACCACGATCGTGGACATGCCGCTGAACAGCCTGCCCGCCACGGTGACGGCGGACGCGCTGGCGGTGAAGCGGCGGGCAGCCGACGGGCAGTGCCAGGTCGACGTGGGCTTCTGGGGCGGCGCGATCCCCGGCAACGTGGGCGATCTGGCGGCGCTGCACGAGGCCGGGGTGTTCGGCTTCAAGTGCTTCCTCTCGCCGTCGGGGGTCCCGGAGTTCCCGCCGCTGAGCTGGCCCGAGTTCGACGCCGCCCTGGCCGAGCTGGCGCGGCTGGGCGCGCTGATGATCGTCCACGCCGAGGACGGGGCGCGGCTCGCGGCCGCGCCGGAGGCCGGACCGTCCTATCCGGAATTCCTGGCCTCGCGTCCGGACGAGGTGGAGACCGGCGCGGTGCACGGGCTGATCGAGCGGGCCACGCGCACCGGCGCCCGGGTGCACGTGCTGCACCTGTCCTCGGCGGCGGCCCTGGACCGGTTGGCCGCCGCCCGTCGCGCCGGCACGCCGATCACCGCCGAGACCTGCCCGCACTACCTGACGCTGGCGGCCGAGGCGATCCCGGCCGGGGCGACCGAGTTCAAGTGCTGCCCGCCGATCCGGGACGCGGCGAACCAGGCCCGGCTCTGGCGGGGGCTGGCCGAGGGCGTGATCGACTGCGTGGTGTCCGACCACTCACCGTCCACACCGGACCTCAAACGCGGCGGCTTCGACACGGCGTGGGGCGGGATCGCCTCGCTCCAGCTGGGCCTGCCCGTGGTGTGGACCGAGGCGCGGCGGCGCGGGCACACCCTGGCCGACGTGGTGCGGTGGATGGCGTCCGCGCCCGCCGCGCTCGTCGGGCTGCACCGCAAGGGCCGGATCGCCGAGGGCGCCGACGCCGACCTGGTGGCCTTCGCCCCCGGCGAGGAGGTCACCGTGACCCCGGACGCGCTGCGCCACCGCCACCCGCTGACCCCCTACGCCGGCCTGCGCCTGACCGGGGCGGTCCACCGGGTCTGGCTCCGCGGCCGCGAGGTGGACGGCGAACCGGCCGGAACGTTGTTGACGAGGGAGGAAGCATGACCGCACCGCACGACCCGACGACCCTGCCCGATCTGGCCGCGCGCCCGCACGGCGGCACGGTGATGGCCGCCAGCGACGAGTTCTTCGCGGACAAGGAGAACCTGATCAAGCCGGCGGCGCCGACCTACCAGCCGCACACGTTCACCCCGAAGGGGCAGCAGTACGACGGGTGGGAGACCCGCCGCCGGTTCGGGCGGCGCGGCGGGCACGACTGGGTCCTCGTCCGGCTCGGCGCCCCGGGCGTGGTGCGCGCGATCGACGTGGACACCGCGTTCTTCCTCGGCAACTACCCCGAGCAGTGCCGCATCGAGGGCACCGGCGTGGAGGGCTACCCGAGCCCGGAGGAGCTGGGCCGGGCGGACTGGTTCGAGCTGGTGCCCGCCTCGCCGCTCAAGGGCGGCGAGCACAACGTGTTCGCCGTGCACGCCGAGCGGCGCGTCACCCACGTGCGGCTGCACGCGCTGCCCGACGGTGGCATCGCCCGGCTGCGGGTGCACGGTGAGGTCGTGCCGGACCCCCGCGACCTCGACGCGGTCCCGTTCGACCTGGTGAGCACGCTGCACGGCGGGAGGGTCGTGGAGTGCAGCGACAGTTTCTTCTCCCCGCCGGCCAACATGCTCCAGCCCGGCGAGTCGCGGTTCATGGCCGACGGCTGGGAGACCGGGCGCCGCCGCGACGACGGGCACGACTGGGCCGTGGTCGAGCTGGCGTGCGAGGCCACCCCGCTGGTCGCGGAGATCGCCACCACCCACTACCGGGGCAACAGCCCGGACCGGGTCTCGCTGTCCGGGTCCGCCGGCGGCGAGTGGTTCCCGCTGCTGCCGGAGACGAAGCTGCAGGCCGACACCACCCACCGGTTCCGGCTCGGCGCGCCGCGCCCGGTGACGCGGGTGCGGATCGCCATTCACCCGGACGGTGGCGTGGGCCGGTTCCGCCTCTACGGGCAGCCGACCGAGGCGGCGCGGGAAGCCCTGGCGCGGCGGTGGTTCACGCTGCTGCCGGAATCACAGGCGCTGGCCGTGCTGGCCGAGGCCGGGGTGGGTGGTGCGGAGGCCGGACGCCTGGTCGCCGACCGCGAACACGCGCCGCTGGACGTGCTGCTGGGGAAGGGGTGAGATGGCGGTCCGGATCGCGTGGCGCCCGGTCCGGCCGCGGAACCGCGGGGTGCCGCACCGGCTGTTCCGGATCTGGTGGCGTATGACGGATCGTTGACGGTCGTAGCGTTCGCGTGCTACTCATCCGGGATGGGTTACCGGCTGGACCCGATCGAGCCCGGGCGCACCGCGCTGATCGTGGTCGACATGCAGCACGATTTCCTCGCGCCCGGCGCGCCGCTGGAGTCGCCGGACGGCCGGGCCATGGTGCCGCGGCTCAACGAGACGCTGGAGCTGTGCCGGCGGGCGGGGGTGTTCGTGGTGTTCACCGCGCACGTGCACCGCGCCGACGGTTCGGACATGGGCCGGTTCGCCGACCTCTACCCGCCCATCGCCGAGCGGGCGGCGCTGATCGACGGCACGCCCGGCGCCGAGCTGTACGCGGAGGTGGACCGGCGGCCGGACGAGCCGGTGATCCGCAAGCACCGCTACAGCGCGTTCTTCGGCACCGATCTGGAGATGATCCTGCGCGGGCGCGGGATCGACACCGTGGTGGCCACCGGCGTCACCACGGAGGACTGCGTCCACGCCACCATCCGCGACGCGATGTTCCGCGACTTCCGGCCCGCCGTGCTGTCCGACCTGTGCGCGACCTACGACCACCCGGACCTCGGCCACGGCGCGATGAAGGCCGCCGAGGTCCACGCCGCCACCCTCGTGGTGCTGGCCCAGTCCACAGCGGACGTCCTGACGAGCGAGGAGTTCCGGGCGCGGCTGTCCGGCTGATCAGGGTGCCGGCCGCCGCTCGGCGGCTTCGCCGCCGGCGCGCCGTAGTCTGGACCCTCCGCGAGGGAGGTGCCGGTTGCTCGTCGAAGACCTGCTGTCCGATCCCGCGCTCGCGCTGGACGTGCGGGTGTCCGGCCGGGTGCGGCGGCCGATCCGGTGGGTGCACACCATCGAGGTCGCCGACCCCGGCCGGTTCCTGCGGGGCGGCGAGGTCGTCCTCACCGCCGGGGTGTGGCGCGCGAGCGGGGTCCCGGCCGAACGGTTCGTCGCCGATCTCGCCGCCGCCGACGTCGCCGCGGTCGGGTTCGGTCTGGTCACCGCCGGGGACGAGGTGCCGCCGGAGTTCGTCGCGGCGGCCGCGGAGCACGGGCTGACCTGCTTCGTGGTGCCGGTGGCGGTGCCGTTCGTGCAGATCGTCGAGACGTTCGTCAGCGTCAAACGCGCGGAATGGGAACGCCCGCTGCGACGGCACCTCGACCAGCACGACGCGATCGTGGCCGCCCTGCGCCACCGCCGCGGGGTGGCCACGGTACTGCGGATCCTGGTGAGCCAGCTCGGCATGCCGGTCGCGCTGCGCTCCGGCGGCACCGTCACCGGCGAGGTGCCCGAGCCGCCCCACCCGCTGCCGCTGATCGGCGAGGGCCTCGCCGACGCGGAGATCCTCCTGCCCCGCCCGCTGCCGGACCTGGACGTCGACGCCCAGGCGGCGGTCGTGCGGGCGATGCCGTTCCTGGCGCTGGAGCTGGAGCGGGAACGCGCCGTGCGCGCGACGGAGCTGCGGTACGCGTGGGAGCTGTTCGAATGGATCCAGGGCGGCACGACGAGCGCCGCGACGCTGGCGACGCGGTTGCGCTCCCTGGGGGTGGGCACCGATCGCCCGATCGCGGCGCTGGTCCTGCGGACCGACCCGGATTCGGGCGCCGCGGACCGGCTGCGACGGCTGCTGGACCCCGGCTCGGTCGTCGTCGAGCGCGGGCCCGAGGTGCTCGCCCTGACTCCGGCGCCCCGCTCGATGGCCGAACTCGCCGGAAGCCTGCACGCCGGACTGCAGCGGGCGGGCGTGCACGGGCACCTGGGCGCGGGCAGCCCGGGCGGGGCCGCCGAGCTGCGGCTGAGCCTGCTGCAGGCCCGCCACGCCGCCGAGGCCGCCGCGGCGCGGGAGTCCAGCGGCTGGCTGACCTACGAGCAGCTGCACAGCCCCACGCTCCTGCTGGCGGCCCAGGACCCCGACCTCCTGGCGGCGACCGCCAAGGCGGTGCTGGGCCCGATCCTGGAACACGACGAACGCCGCGGCGGGGACCTGCTGCCGTCACTGGCGGTGTTCCTGGATTCGGGCGGCCGCTGGCAGGAGTCCGCCCAGGCGCTGCACGTGCACATCAACACGCTCCGGCACCGCATGCGCCGGGTGGAGGAACTCACCGGCCGCAGCCTGGCGAGCACCCAGGACCGGGTGGACCTCTTCCTGGCCCTGCGGGCACTGAACCTGCCGTAGGTGCGGTGCCGGTTCGCTCCGACCGGGGGGAACCGCTCGCTCCCTTCGGCAGGGCATAGGGGCAGGCTGGCGCCTGCCCCAAGGGGTCGGCCTGTTCCCCCCCGGTCTTCGCTGGGTGGGCCGTCGGCCGCCGTCAGCCCCGTTGTGCGATCCGACAACGCCCCTGCCGGACTTGGGACGATCGGTGACTTACGGCACCCCGCCATCTCGGCGCACCCTGGTCGCCGCCGGGAGAACCGGCCGGTTGACCACCACCAGCGCCACCAAGGAGTTCGCCAATGGCTGTTGAACCTCCGCCGACCACGCGCGCCATCGAGGTGCACGGGGTGGACACCATCCCGGACGCCGACCGCACCGGCCGTCCGCGCGACGTCGCGGGCATCCTGGTCGGCTCCAACCTGTGCCTCGGCGTCGTGATCTTCGGGTGGCTGCCCGCGTCGTTCGGCCTGGGTTTCTGGGCGGGTGTCACCTCGATGATCACCGGCACCCTGCTCGGCACCGCGCTCGTCGCGCCGCTGGCGCTGGTGTCGCTGCGCACCGGGACGAACCTGTCCACCAGCAGCGGCGGCCACTTCGGGGTGCGGGGACGGCTGATCGGCTCCGTGATCGGGCTGCTGCTGTCCCTGGGCTACGCCGCGCTCACGCTGTGGACCGGCGGCGCCGCGGTGGTCGGCCCGCTGGCCCGGCTGCTCGGCCTCCCGGACGGCGCCGCCAGCTACGTTGTCGTGTACGCGCTGCTCGCGGTGCTCGCCGTGCTCGTGGCGGTGTTCGGCTACCGGCTGCTCAACCGCATGGGCCGCTGGCTCGCGATCGGCATGACCGTGCTGATGCTCGCCGGGTTCGCCGCCTACGCCGGGGACTTCACGACCGCCCCGGTCGTCGAGGGCGGCTACCTGCTCGGCGCGTTCTGGCCGACCTGGCTGCTGTCCACGGTGGCCGCGGGACTGTCCGGGCCGATCGCGTTCATCACCCTGCTCGGCGACTACACCCGCTACGTCTCGCCACGCCGGTATCCGGCCCACCGCGTGGTCGCCGCCACCGCGGGCGGCATGATCGGCGGTCTGCTGATCCCGCAGCTGTTCGGGACGTTCACCGCGTTCGCCACCCGCGCCGGTGAGGACTACGTGGGCTCGCTGGTGCAGGCCGCCCCGGTGTGGTTCCTGGTGCCGCTGCTGCTCAACGGCCTGTTCGGCACGGTCGGCAACGCCGGCATCCTGCTCTACAGCATGGGCCTGGACCTGGACGCGATCGTGCCGCGGCTGTCCCGGGTGCGGGCGACCGTGCTGGTGTCGGTGATCGCCACGGTCCTGGTGTTCTGCGGCTACTTCGTGTGGGACGCGCAGGACGCGGTCACCGCGTTCGTGCTGCTCATCACCGCGCTGGGCACCCCGTGGGCGGTGATCACGCTGATCGGGTTCGCCCGCTGCCGGGGCCGCTACGACGCCGACGCGCTGCAGGTCTACAACCGGCGCTCGCGCGGCGGGATCTACTGGTACACCGGCGGGTGGAGCGTCCCGGCCGTCGTCGCGTGGACCTTCGGCGCGGTCCTGGGCCTGCTGTCCGTCGACACCACCGTCTACCACGGACCGCTGCTCGCGTTCA
Source organism: Amycolatopsis ruanii (assembly GCF_003385175.1). Classification (NCBI taxonomy): domain Bacteria; kingdom Bacillati; phylum Actinomycetota; class Actinomycetes; order Pseudonocardiales; family Pseudonocardiaceae; genus Amycolatopsis; species Amycolatopsis ruanii. Next base: position 38,710 of record NZ_PQHY01000016.1, on the reverse strand, counting down.
CCGGTGGCATCGACGTCAGCTTCCTGCTCGCCGCGGCGGGCAGCGGCCTGGCCTACTTCCTGCTGACCCGGCGCAGCCCGCAACCCGTGCCCGGAGACGACCCGCGGCTCGCCGCCCCCGGCCGGTCCTCCGTGGCCACCCCGTCCTGACCTGGATCCAGAAACGGAAAGGTAATCATGGAACGCTACGACGTGGTCGTGATCGGCGCCGGTTTCGCCGGGCTGACCGCCGCCCGTGACCTCGGCGCGGCCGGCAGGCGCGTCCTCGTCCTGGAGGCGCGGGACCGGATCGGCGGGTCCACCTGGTACCGCCCGGACGCCATGGACGGCGCGGGCCTGGAGATGGGCGGAACCTGGATCGTGCCGCAGCAGCCGCACGTCTTCGCCGAGGTGGAGCGCTACGGCATCGCCGTGCGGGACAGCGAGCTGCCGCAGCGGATGACCTGGTCCGCGGGCGGCAAGGTGCTGGACACGCTGCTGCCGGTGCCGCCGGAGGAGTACGGGGCGCTCGAACACGCGCTGCGGCAGCTGCTCGCCGCGGGCGCCCGGCTCGACCCGGAGCGGCCGCTGTCCGAACAGGACCTCGCCGACCTGGACGTGCCGATCCGGCGGTGGGCCGACGACGCCGGCCTCACCGGCAACGCGCGGGAGCTGCTGATCTCCTGGTTCTGCGGCTGCGCGAACGCCAGCGAGGACACCGGTTCCGCGCTGGACATCATCCGCTGGCTGTCCTCGATGGACAATTCCCTGTGGGGGATGGTGCAGGCCAGCGTGCTGGGCTACACGTTCACCGACGGCACCGTGTCGCTGGCCCGCGCGATCCTCGACGACAGCGGTGCGCGCCTGGAGCTGTCCAGCCCGGTCTCGGCCGTGCGCGCCGACGACACCGGTGTCGTCGTGGAGCACGCCGGGGGAGCGGTGCGCGGCGACCGGGTGCTGGTGACCGTCCCGATCGGGGTGCTCGGCGACATCGAGTTCAGCCCCGGGCTGCCCGCCGACAAGCGGGCCGCGTCGGCGGAGAACCACGCCGGGCAGGGCCAGAAGATCTGGGCGCTGGCGCGGAACGTGCCCGAGGACCTGAGCGGGTTCGGCTGGGGCACCAGCTTCGACTACGTCGGCGCCATGCACACCACGGAACGCGGTGTGGTGCTGGTGTGCTTCGCCCCGGAACACGACCGCGTGGACGCCGCCGACCTCGCCGACGTGCAGCGCGCGGTGCGTGAGTTCGCCCCGCGGGCCGAGGTGCTCGACGCGTGCACGCACGAGTGGGTGCACGACCCGTACTCGAAGGGCACCTGGGCCACCTTCCGCGCCGGGCAGTTCGCCCGCTACGAGCTGGCGCTGGGCCGTCCCGAGGGCCGGGTGCACTTCGCCGGATCGCACACCGCCCGGCGCTGGCGCGCCTTCATCGACGGGGCGATCGAGTCCGGCCGCCGCGGCGCCGCCGAGATCCTCGCCGCCGACCAGTGATGCCCGAAGGAGACGACGTGACCAACCCGATCGGCCCGGTGGACGCCACCCGGGTCCCCCGCTACGGCGGCGACACCACGTTCGCCCGGCTGCCCCGGCTCACCGACGTCCCGGACGCGGACGTCGTGGTGTGGGGGGTGCCGTTCGACAGCGGGGTCAGCTACCGCCCGGGGGCCCGGTTCGGTCCCAACCACGTGCGGCAGAGCTCCCGCCTGCTGCGGCCCTACAACCCGGCCCTCGACGTCGAACCGTTCGGCCGCGTGCAGGTCGCCGACGGCGGCGACCTCGGGGTCAACCCGTTCGACCTGGACGAGGCGATCGCCACCGTGGAGTCCGGCGCGCGGGAGCTGTCCGGCACGCGGCGGCGCCTGCTCACCGTCGGCGGTGACCACACGATCGCGTTGCCGCTGCTGCGCGTGCAGCACGAGCGGCACGGCCCGGTCGCGGTGCTGCACTTCGACGCGCACCTGGACACCTGGGACACCTACTTCGGCGCCCCGCACACCCACGGGACCCCGTTCCGCCGCGCCGCGGAGGAGGGCCTGATCGACTTCGCGCACTCGGCGCACGTCGGGATCCGCGGCCCGCTCTACGCCCGGCTCGACCTGGACGAGAGCGAGAAGCTCGGGTTCGCGGCCGTGCACTGCCGGGACTTCGCCCGGCAGCCGCTGGACGAAATCATCGAGCGCGTGCGGACGCGGCTCGGGGACCGCCCGGTGTACGTGTCGCTGGACATCGACGTGCTCGACCCGGCGTTCGCGCCCGGCACCGGGACGCCGGAGGCGGGCGGCCTGTCCAGCATGCAGCTGCTGGAGGTGCTGCGCGGGCTGGACGGGCTGAACGTCGTCGGCGCCGACGTCGTCGAGGTCTCCCCGGCCTACGACCACGCCGAGATCACCGGGATCGCCGCCGCGCACGTGGTCTACGAGCTGCTCAGCGTCCTGCCGGTGGGAGGCCGCTGATGCGCGTGGTCAACAACGTCGTCGACGGCACGGTGGTGGAGGCGGCCGACGGTCGCCGCACCGACCTCGTCGATCCGTGCACCGGCAAGGTCTTCGCGGTCGCGGCCCTGTCCGCGGAGTCCGATGTGGACGCCGCGTACCGGTCGGCGGTCCGGGCCTTCCGCGACTGGCGCCGCACCACTCCGGCGCAGCGGCAAGGGTTCCTGCTGCGCCTGGCCGCCGAGCTGGAGCGCCGGGCGGAGGAGTTCGTCGCGGCCGAGGTGGAGAACACCGGCAAGCCCGTGGCGCTCACCCGCGTCGAGGAGGTGGGTGCCGCCGTGGACCACCTGCGCTTCTTCGCGGGCGCGGCGCGGTTGCTGGAGGGCACCGCCGCCGGTGAGTACGCGCCGGGCCACACCTCCTACGTGCGCCGGGAACCGGTCGGGGTGATCGGCCAGGTCGCGCCGTGGAACTACCCGCTGCTGATGGCGGTGTGGAAGATCGCGCCCGCGCTCGCGGCGGGCAACACCGTGGTGCTCAAACCCGCGGACACCACACCGGTGACCGCGTCGCTGCTCGGCGAGCTGGCCGCCGGGATCCTCCCGCCCGGCGTGTTCAACGTCGTGTGCGGCGACCGGGACACCGGCCGGGCGGTGGTCGCGCACCCGGACGCCGCGATGGTGTCGATCACCGGCTCCACCCGCGCCGGGCAGGAGGTCGCGGCCGCGGCGGCCCGGGACGTCAAGCGGGTGCACCTGGAGCTGGGCGGCAAGGCACCGGCCCTGGTGTTCCCGGACGCGGACGTGGCGGAGGCCGCCGCCGGGATCGCGGCGAGCGGGTTCTTCAACGCCGGCCAGGACTGCACGGCCGCGACCCGCGTCCTGGTGCACGAGGCCGTGGCGGACGAGTTCGTCGAGGCCCTGGTCGTGGAGGCGTCGGCGACCCGGTGCGGGCCGCCCTCGGACGAGGACGCCGAGTTCGGGCCGCTGAACAACGCCGCCCAGCTGGAGCGGGTCTGCGGTGTCGTGGCGGACCTGCCCGCCCACGCGCGGGTGCTCGCCGGCGGGTTCCGCGTCGGCGGCGAGGGCTTCTTCTTCGCGCCGACCGTCGTGACGGGGCTGCGCCAGGACGACGCGGCGGTGCAGGAGGAGATCTTCGGCCCGGTGCTGACGGTGCAGACCTTCGCGAGCGAGGAGGAGGCGGTGGAGCTGGCCAACGGCGTGGACTACGCGCTGGCCGCCAGCGTGTGGACCCGCGACCACGGCCGCGCGATGCGCCTGACGGCCGGGCTCGACTTCGGCGCGGTCTGGGTGAACACCCACATGGTGCTGGTGGCGGAGATGCCGCACGGCGGCTTCAAGCACTCCGGCTACGGCAAGGACCTGTCGCACTACGGCTTCGACGACTACACGCGCGTCAAGCACGTGATGCACCGCCTGGGCTGACCGTGCGGTGGTCCGGTCGTGACGGTCAGCGCTCCTGGGCGGCCCGGCCCGGTGCGCCGGTGTTCGTGACCGCCAGCCCGCTCTCGGTCGTGGTGGCGGCCAGGGCGAGCAGGGCGACGTCGTCGTCCAGGCCGTGGGGCAGGCCGGTGAGCAGGGCGACGGTGTCGGCGACCAGGGCGGCCGCGGTGGTGGGGCCGGTGCGGGCGGCCAGGAAGGCGGCTACGCCGTCGATGTCGAGCAGCCGTCCGTCGGCGTCGCGGGATTCGGACAGGCCGTCGGTGTAGAGCAGGAGCGCCTGGCCGGGGCGCAGGAGCACGGTGGTGGCGACGAACCGGGCGTCGGGCAGGGCGCCGACGAGCGTGCTGCCGTGCAGTTCCACCGGGTGCACCCGCGCACCGCCGTGCCCGGTGGGGGCGGGGATCAGGTGGAACGCCGGTGGATGTCCACCACCGGCCAGGCGGACCACGGTACCCCCGCTCTCGTCGTCGGCGGGGGTGATGGTGCCGTAGAGGACCGTGCAGAAGCGGCTCCCCACGGCCGGGTCGGCGAGCAGCGCGGCGTTCAGCGTGGCCAGCACGGCGAGGGGGTCGTCGACGTGCTGGTGGGCGGCGGCGCGGAGGGTGTAGCGGCTCAGCGAGGTCAGCGCGGCGGCCTCGGCGCCCTTGCCGCACACGTCGCCCAGGAAGAACCCCCATCGGCCGTCGTCGAGCGGAAACACGTCGTAGAAGTCCCCGCCGACCTCGTACCGGGAGGCGGGGTGGTAGTGGCAAGCCAGCTCCACGCCCGGGATCGACGGCAGCGCGGGTGGCAGCAGGGTCTGCTGCAGTGTCGCGGCGTACGCGGCGATGGCGGCAGCATCGCGTTCGGCCCGTTCCCGCGCGGCCTGTTCGGTCTCGGCGCGAGTGGTCTCGGCCTGGCGGAGCAACCGTTCGGCCCGCACCGCGCGCAGCGCCGCCCGGCGCAGCTCCAGCTCGTCCATGACGATCGCGGCCAGATCGGTCAGGATCGCGGTGTCCTCGGGGGTGATCACGCGGGGCCGGGTGTCCAGCACGTTGACGGTGCCCAGGCGGTGGCCGTCGGCGGTGGTGATCGGCGCGGCGGCGTAGAACCGCACCCCGAGGTCACCGGTCACCAGCGGATTGCCCGCGGCCACGGGATCGCGCAGCGTGTCGGGGATGACCAGCGCCTGGTCCTGGCAGATCGCCGAGGCGCACAACCCGGGGTCACGGCCGATCTCGGGCACTCCCTCCAGGCCGTGGGCGGCCTTGAACCAGATCCGGTTCTCGTCCACGATCGACACGGTCGCCACGGGCACCTGCAACAGGTGCGCCGCCATCGCCGCGACCCGGTCGAACGCCCCGTCCGGTGGGGTGTCGAGGACGTCGTAGCGGCGCACCGCGGCCAGCCTCGCGTCCTCGTCCTCGGGTAACGGCGCGGGCACCGGCCGGCGCGGGTCGTGTCCGTCCAGCGTCGACGCGTGCTGTTGCGGCATCCGGTTCCTCCCTTGTGCGCTGCCGCGACCGTTTCGGGTCCGTGATCGGCGGCTCGCGCTTCCACCCTAGGCAACGACGCACACCTTGGCAGCCGGCGGCGCCTCCCGGTTCACGCTGCCGGGAGGCGCCCGGGGCATCGAGACCGCGCTACTTCAGCGGTTCAGCAGGGACAAGTGGTGGACGGCGTCGGCGATGCGCTCGCTGCTGCGCCCGTCCCCGAACGGGGAGGGCGTGTCCGCGAGCCTGGCGCGGCACTCGACGCCGTCGGTGAGCCAGTCCAGCGCGATCCCGGCGATGTCGTCGTGCGGCCGCACGAGCTTGCCGAAGTCCCGCAGCACCTCCGGGCGTTCGGTGGATCGCCGGACGACCAGGATCGGCCGCTTCAGCACGGTGGCTTCCTCCTGCACCGATCCCGAGTCTGAGACCAGCAGCGCGGCGTGCTTGGCCAGCGCGAGGAACTCGGAGTGCCAGAGCCGGTTCACCACGCGCAGGTTCATCGCGGACGCCAGGACACCGGCGCGGATCACCGCGGCCCTGGTTCGCGGGTCGACGGGCAGCACGACCGGGTATCCGGCGTCGGCGATTCCGGAGAGCTGGTTCGCGATCGCGAACAGCGCTTCCTCGTCGTCGGTGTTCTCCGGCCGGTCGAGGGTGGCCAGCACGTATCCGTCCGGCTGGAGTCCCCACTTCCGCAGCACGTTGATCCGGTCCGGCCCGGGCATGAGCCGGTGGTGCACGGCCTCGGCGGTGGTGGTGCCGGTCAGCCGCACGTCCCGGCCCCCGAGTCCCTCGGCTTCGAGGTTGCCGACCTCGACCGGGGTCGGCGCGCAGAGCACGTCGGAGACCCGGTCGGCGAGCACCCGGTTGCGCTCCTCGGGAAGCGCGAGATCGTGGCTGCGCAACCCGGCCTCGACGTGCACCAGGGGGATGCCGTGCGAATGAGCGGCGAGCGCGCCGGCGAGCGCGGTGTCGGTCGCGCCGTGCACGAGCACGACCTCGGGGCGGTCGGCGGCGAAGAGCCGGGTCAGCTGTTCCAGCGCCCCCGCGACCCGGAAGCTCCGGGATCCGGTCCCGGTGCCGCCGCCGAACTCCGGGTTGGGCAGTGCGCTGGGGGAGTGGTTCCCGGGCCGCACCACCCTGGCCCGCCGGCCGAGCCGGCACAGGACCGGGGCGAGTTTGAAGATTTCCGGCCGCGTCGCGAGGATCAGTGCGACGCCGCCGGAGCGCGGTGCCGCGCCGGCGATGAGCGGAGGCCGCCGGGTGGCCGGTCGGTCGGTCTGCGGCAGGATCGCGGTCATCGGTTCCTCCAGGTCAGGGGCGGTTGGTCTCCTCCAGCACAGCTCAGCCGGGGGGAGGTTCGCGTCGTCCTGGGGTGACGGCTCACGCCGTCTTGTAGCCCCCGGTTGACGAAGTGGTCGACGCGCCACTCGATCGAGGCCGTGGAAGTCGCCCCGGCGGCGGTGAGCTGTTTCGATGGGGGAGGTGATGGAGCGTTGGCAGCAGCTGTTCCGGTCCCGGCGACCGCGTGACGCGATGGCTGCGCTGGTGATCGCCGGTCCCGCGGCGGTGGGGCTGCTGACCGGCTTGCACCGCACCGCTCCCGTGTCGCTGTCGGTCTACGCCGCGGTCGCGGCGTTGTGCGCGGTGGTGGTCGGGCGGTGGCGGCGGGAGTACGACTGGGCGGCCACGGTGGTGGCCTGCGCCACGTTCCTGATGACGAACCTGCCCTACGCGAACTACGTGATGACCTACTCGCTGGCCCGGCGACGGCGCTGGGCGCTCGCCGTCACCTGCATGGGGTTGCTCCTGGTCTGGCCCGCGCACCAGCTGTTCTTCGAGCCGGTCACCGGCCCCGGCCGGCTGTTCGAGTTCGAGACCAGCCTGCCGTCGAGCGGGCTCGACGGGCTGGTCTACTGGTCCCTCGCCGCGGTGGCGCCGCTGGCGATGGGCGCGGCGAAGAACAGTCTCGAGGAGGCGTTGACCGAGCGCGAGCGGCACGCCGCGCAGTCGGCGGAACGGCAGCGACGGCTCCGGGAGAGCACGCTCAGGGAGCGGAGCCTGACCGAACGGGCGCGGCTGGCGTCGATGATGCACGACGGCGTCGGCCACCACGTCACGGTGATGGTGAGCATGGCGGGCGCGATCAGCGTCGACGCCGCGGTCACCGAGCCCATCCGGCGGCGCAGCGAGCTGATCGTGAGCGTCGGCCAGAAGGCCATCGGGCAGCTCGGCGAGGTGCTCGACGTGCTGTCCACCCCGATCGGGGAGATCGACGGGGTGGCCGACGGGTTCCGCATCGCAGACATCGAGTACCTGGTGCGGGACTACCGGTCGCTCGGTGTCGAGGTGGCCTACTCGCCGGCGGCCGGGCCCGTGTGCGACTCGACCGGCGAGGACCTGTGCTATCGCATCGTGCGGGAAGCGCTGACCAACGTGCTGCGGCACGCCGGTGCGCCGCGAGCCGACATCCGGCTCACCCAGGCGGCGGGCCGGTTGCGGTTGACGGTGTCCAGCCCGGTCGCGCCGGAGGACCGGCCCTCCTTTCCGGGAACGGGCCGGGGCCTGCGCCTGCTCGCCGAGGAGGCGGCGCTGGCCGGCGGCAGCCTCACCGCCGGTTCCTCGGCCGACGTCGGCCGGTTCGTGCTGGAGGCCGACCTGCCGCTGTCGCCGGGCGGTCGCGAGGCCGGGGAGCCGATGGGACGATCGACATCGTGATCAGGGTGCTCGTCGTCGACGACCAGGCTCTGATCCGCGCCGGGACCAGGGCGATCCTGGAGTCCGCGGAGGACATCGAGGTGATCGGTGAGGCGGCGGACGGTGCCGAGGCGGTCGTGGCCTGCCGCGAGCACCGGCCGGACGTGGTGCTGATGGACCTGCGCATGCCCCGGGTGGACGGGGTGACCGCCACCGCGCAGCTGAAGAAGGACCCGCGGCCACCGCTGGTACTGGCGCTGACCACCTTCAACGACGACCAGCTCATGATCGAGGCGCTGACGGCGGGCGCGGACGGTTTCCTGCTCAAACAGCTCACGCCCAAGGACCTGATCAGCGCGGTCCGGGCGGTGCACGGAGGCGCCGCGGTGCTGAACATCGAACTCGGCAAGCGGATCCTCCGGCGCCTCTCCGCCAGGACCACCGCCGCGGCGACCGCCTTCCCGGACGCCGCCGAGCGGCTCGACCTGCTCAGCGAGCGTGAACGCGAGGTACTCGGCCACGTCGGGCTCGGCCTGGACAACACCCAGATCGCCGAACGCCTCTACATGAGCCTGTCCACGGTCAAGACCTACGTTTCCCGCATCCTGGCGAAGCTGCGGCTGGACAACCGCGTTCAGGCCGCGCTGCTGGCCGACCAGCTGCGGCTGACACCCGGCGACCACGACGGTGCCCAGCCGGGTTGACGGCCCGGCGCTGGGCGACATCCAGCTGCTGCTGGACCTGGGCCCCTGGGCGAACCACACCGACGAGGGTGTGGCGACGCCCGCCCGGCAGTCCGACCCGCCCGTGCCGGTCGGTCCCCGCATCGGTGGCGGGCCGGCGGCGTGGCGGATCACGGTGCGGGGGTGATCGGCACTTCGACGAGATCGGTACGGCCGGACAGGTCCCGCCACGTCGTGTGGTGCCGGTCGTCGTCGGTGTGCCAGCACTGGTCGCCGCCGAGGTGCCACCTGCGTCCCTGGTCGTCCCGGACGGTGGTGGCCCGGCTCGGGGCGGTGGGACAGCGGCCCGCCAGCCACACGGCGGGCTGACGCATCGTGGAGACGTCCATCGTGGTGTCCTGTTCCTGCGGAGCGGCCAGTACCTGGCTCACCCGGGTATTCGTGGTGGCGCCGTCTCCGGTTTGGCGAGCTGCGCACGGGGTGACCCGGACCGGCGGGGGCCACCAAACCCGACTGGCGTTCGTGACGAACGAGGGTTGACCGGCAGGGCGGTTCGCGCCTCGCCGAGCAGGGATTTCCGGATCATGAGTGTCAGCCGGCTGCACGTGCAGGCGTCGTTGTGGGACCACCGCGGCGTGGTGTTCGCGGCGCTGTTCATGGAGGGTGAGGTGGGTGCCCGGTCCGGCGCGACGGTGGTGCGAGATGCGTTGTTCCGGGTCGTCCTGGCGCGCGGGGTGCGGCTGACGACGGATCTGGACCATCTGCCCCTCCACGCGGCGCCGGGGTGGCGTATGCACGTGACCAGGCGGGGTGAGCTGACGCTCGAGTGGCCGCATTTCCAGCCGCTGCTCGCGGATGCGGTGCTCGATGTTCCCGGGAACTGGGTGGAGGTCGCGGCCGGGCGCGGCGTCGTGCTGGTGTTCGTGGGTTCGGGTTTCGGGCTGCGTGAAGGGGAATCCGGTGGTCGCGGGCACGCCGCCACGCAGGTGCGCCGCGCCGCGGAGACCGGCGCGCTCGCCGCGGGCGCGGTGTCGTTCACGGCATCGGCCTGACCTCCGCGAGTGCGCATGCCGCGGGGCCCGGCCGCACCCGGAGGCGCGGCCGGGCCTGGCGGGAGGCGATCAGGCGTTGCCGGCGCTGGTGTTGATTTCGCCGTTGACACCGCTGGGGAAGAACCCGCCGCGGGTGGTTTGCCCGGGGGTGAGGTAGACGATGTTGAGCACCTGGGCGGCGCTACGGCTGTAGGTGACGCCGAACTGGTCCGTGGGCACGATGTTGGCGTTGCCTCGGGCGTCGCGGACGCCCTGGTCCAGATCGGTGGTTCCGTCGAGGCTGTCGCGCGCGTCGGAGAGCTTGTTCGCCGCGTCGTCGAGATTGCGGCTGAGCACGCCCGCGCCGAACACGTTCGCCCCGGTTTCCAGGATCGAGGTCCGGATGTTGGCGGCGTGGTAGGCCTCGGCGGCGAGGATGCCGGCGGCCGCTTCGAGGTAGGTCTTGTTCTGGATGAGCGGTGCGGCGCCCTTGTAGGCGGTGACGCCGACGTCCTCGAAGAGGAACGCGGCCAGCAGGAAGTTCTCCTCCGAGGCGTAGGGGTCGAACGTGCGGCCCTGCCGGACGATGCCGGCCGCCTGTGCTGCCGCGGTGAAGCTGGTCTGGACGTCGATGGCCGGCTGGGCGACCGCCGCCGAGCCCAGTGCGCTGCGCAGGAACCGGACGTGCGCCAGCTCGTCGCCCGCGATCTCCTCGGCGTACTGCCGGATGCGCTTGGAACGGAACCGCACCCGGCGCCCGCCGGTCACCGGCCCCTGGTTCCCGCGTCCCGTCCGCAACGTCTCGGGCAGGCCCTCTCCGCGCACCGCATGCAGGTAGAACTGGGCTTCCAGGTACTCCGGGTTCAACGCGAAATTCAGGACCGACGCATCGCTGAGCTGCTGCGCGTCCTGCCGGGTGCGTGCCGCGGTGGCGGCCGAGGCGAAGCCCGGCGAGCCGAGCGCGCCGGCACCGACGACACCGAGGCCGGCCAGGCCGGCGCTGCGGAGGAAGCGCCGCCGGTCCGCGGGCGTCTCCGCGCTCCGGTGGATGATCTTGGCGACGTAGTCTTGGCCGAACATCGTGCTCCGTTCGAAGACCCTGCCGGCGCGTAGCACCGCGCCGGCAGGTGTGACAGCGGTCACGAGCGCGGATTCGGAGCTGGACGGGCTTCGGTTTGGAGCCGAGGCACCTTTCACTCGCTCGAAGGACGGCGGGACGAGCCGGGATGTGCGGTCAGGCGGCCTTCCAGGGCCAGGTCATGGTGACGGTGGTCCCGGTCGAGGTGCTGGTGACGGTGACTTCGGGGGCGAGGGCGCGGATGAGGGGGAGCCCGCGGCCGCGCAGGGGATCGCTGAGCCCGTCGCGCCATCGCCCGGTGTCGGCGACGCAGACCACGATCGCGCCGGGATCGTGGCGGGCGGTGACGGTCATGGTGCCGTGCGTGCCGTCGGGATAGGCGTGGTCCACGACGTTGGCCATGGCCTCGTAGGCGGCGAGTTCGAGGTCGGCGGCCAGCTCGGGCGGCAGCCCGCGGCCGCGGACCCAGCCGAGGAGGACCCGGCGCAGGATGGTGGCCTGAGCCGCCACGGCGGTGACCTCGCGGACGAGGGCCTCGCCGGATCTTCGGCCGGGCTCGTCCACCGCGTCGAGCGCCATCCGGATCCCCTCTCGCCGCTGCCGCGATCGAGGCTACTCCACCCGGAGCCGGAGCCGCCCGGACGCGGAGCGAACCCCGGCCCGGCGGCGAGCACCGGGAAGTACTCGCCGCCGGACGGGATCAGCGGACCTCCGCCGTCTCCAGATCGGCGTCCGCGCGGGCGATCAGCGCTCGCTCGGCCGCGGTGTCCAGGCTGCGGCACACCAGCAGGTACACCGCGCCGGACACGACCAGCCCGGGCAGCATCGCGATGTCGGTGCCGCCGAGCAGCCGCGCCACCGGTCCGGTGTAGACCGCGGAGTTGACGAACGGCAGCATCGCCACGAACCCGATCGCGTAGGCCAGCAGGCCCCGCCAGCCCCAGCGGCCGTACATGCCGCGCGGGTTGAAGATCTCCCGGATCGAGTAGTGCGTGTGCCGCACCCAGAAGAAGTCCACCAGATTGATGGCGGTCCACGGCGTGAACAACAACAGCAGGACGCCGAGGAAGTGCTCGAACTCGTGCAGGAAGTTCGCCGACGCCGACAGCGCCACCGAAGTGGACAGCACCGCGCAGACCACCAGCGTGACGATCCGCTTGGCACGGCTGGACCGCACCGGCCGCACCGAGTCCGCAATGGACAGCAGGGTCAGCGACGCGCCGTAGAAGTTCAGCCCGGTGATGGTGATCAGCCCGAGCAGCGCGAGCACCACCAGCACCGTCCCGAACCCGGGGAAGATCGCGTTCCCGGCCTGGTGGATCGCCTCCGAGGTGTTCAGCCCGGCGTTGAGCGAGGCCGCCACCGCGCCGACCAGCATCATCCACGCGCCACCGATCAGCGCGCCGAGGTAGGTCCACCAGAACGTGGCCCGCACCCCGACCGTGCGCGGCAGGTAGCGCGAGTAGTCCGACACGTAGATCGCCCAGCTGAGCTGGTAGGCCGCGGCGACGAAGAACTGGATGGCGAACGCCTCGGCGTGGAAGCCGGACGCGGAGAACTGCCCGGCCGGGATCTCGCCGGTGAACCCGATGCCCACGCTGAACACACCCAGCACCAGCAGCAACCCGTACGCCAGCCACCGCTGCGCCTTGTGGATCCAGTCGTAGCCGAACACCGCCAGCAGCACGGCGAGGACCGTGAACACCAGGTAGGCCACGGTCGGGTCGACCCCGAACAACAGGTGCGCCGCCTCCCCGGCGAGCAGCTGGTTGAACGCGTTGTAGCCGAGGTAGGTGACCAGCGCGACCACCCACACCAGCAGCGCCCCGAGGTAGCCGAACTGCGGGCGGGACTGGATCATCTGCGGCAGCCCGAGCTGCGGCCCCTGCGAGGAGTGGAACGCCATGAAGAACGTGCCGAACGCGCAGCCGGCGACGATGGCGATCCCGGTCCACAGCAGATTCGACCCCATCGAAATCCCCAGCACGCCGGTGGCGACGGTGGCGAGGTGCGCGTCGCCGGTGAACCACACCGGCCACAGGTGCCAGGCCTTGCCGTGCCGTTCGCGCAGGGGTACGTAGTCGATGGAGCGGGATTCGATGCCCCGCAGGCCGCCGGGGCGTGGCGGGGTGTTCCGGGAGTTGACGACGGTGTCCATGACTCCTCCGGTGGGGTGAAGGTCAGGTGCGGTTGAGCGCGGCGTAGGCCAGCTGCTCCAGCAGCAGCGCGGTGCGGTGCGAGGACTCGGCGGCGGCGTCGATGACCTGCTTGGTCCAGGCCAGTGCCTGGGGTGGCGCGGCCGCGAGCCCGGCGGCGAGCGCGCGGGCGCGGTCGACATGCGCCCCGGCCGGCACGACCTCGGTGAGCAGACCCCAGCTCGCCGCCTCCGCGGGCCCGAACCGGCGGCCGCGCAGCACCAGGTCGCGGGTGCGGGCCGGGCCCAGCTCGCGCACCACCCGGGCGATGCCGCCGGAGCCGGGCAGGATGCCGAGCCCGATCTCGGGGAAGCCGAACTCGGCCCGCTCGTCGGCCACCCGCAGGTCACAGGCCAGCGCGAGTTCCAGCCCGCCGCCGAGGCAGTAGCCGGTGATCGCGGCGACCGTCGGCTGCGGCAGGTTCGCGACCGCCTCGTACACCGCGCCGGACGCGCGGTAGTAGGCGGCGATCGCGGCCGGCGTCATCTCCCGCAGCTCGGTGACGTCCGCGCCGGCGGAGAACACCGCCGCCCCGCCGGTGATCACCACCGCGCGGGAGTCCACGACGGACGGTGACCGCAGCGCCTCGGCGAGCCGCGACTCCAGGTGGGTGGACAGGGCGTTGCGCTTGGCGGCCCGGTCCAGGGCGACGACGGCGATGCCGCCGGCCGTCGTCACCCCGACCGCGCCGGCGTCCGGCCCGGTCACTCCGCCTCCGGGAAGGTGACCAGCGAGCCCAGGCCGCGCTTGGCGACGTGGTTGGCGATCACCAGGCGCTGGATCTCCGAGGTGCCCTCCCAGATCCGGTCCACCCGCAGCTCCCGCCACAGCCGCTCGACCGGGTACTCGCGCATGTAGCCGCGGCCGCCGAAGATCTGCTGGCAGCGGTCGGCCACGCGGTTGGCCGCCTCGGACGCGGCCAGCTTGACCGTGGCCGCCTTGGCGTGCAACGTCTTGCGCACCGTCGGGTCGTCCAGGTCGGCCTGGTCGAACTCCCACGCCACCTGGTGGGTCAGCGCCCGGTTGGTGGCGATGTCCACCACCGAATCGGCGATCATGCCCTGGATCAGCTGCCGCTCGATCAGCGGCACCCCGCCCTGCACCCGTTCCCGCGCCCAGTCGGTGGCGAGGGTGAGCGCGCGCTCGGCCGCCCCGATCGTGCGGGCGCCGATCATCAGCCGTTCCTCGGTGAACCAGTCCCGGGTCAGCTCGTAGCCCTGGCCGACACCGCCGAGCACCGCGTCCGCGCCCAGCCGCACGTCGGTGAAGGTGAACTCGGGGTGCTCGTAGACGAAGGTGTGCGTGTAGCGCGGCACCCGCTTGATCCGCACCCCCGGCGTGCCGGTGTCGACCAGGAACATCGTCGGCCCGCCGTCCGGCACGTTCGCCAGCACCAGCAGGAAGTCGGCCGCGTCGCCGACCGTGACGAACCACTTCTCGCCGTTGAGCAGGTACCCGTCGCCGTCGCGGACCGCCGTGGTGGCGATCCCGGACGGGTCGGACCCGGCGTCGGCCTCGGTGATCGCCACCGCGTCCCGGCGGTCGCCGCGCGCGTCCGGCACCAGGTAGCGCTCGCGCTGCTCGGGGGTGGCGTGCACCAGCGGGTTCGCCGGCCGCCACACCGTGTCCCACAGCGCGTTGGTCAGCTTGCCCAGCTCGTCCTGCACCACGACCTGCTCCAGCACGGACAGGCCGGCCCCGCCCCACTCGACCGGGGTGTTGATCGCCTGCAGGCCGCTGGCCAGGACCTCCTGCCGGATCGCGGCGTGCGCCTCGGGCGGCAGGCCGTTCTCCCGCTCGCACTGGTCCTCGTACGGCATGATCTTGGCAGTGAGGTCGGCGGCCCGCTGCTTGAGCTCGGCCAGGCGGGGGGAGTAGGCGAAATCCATCGTGATCCTTCCGGTGTCGGGAAACTTGGTGTCAGTCGTCGGCGAGGACGATGCGGGCGTCGAGCGCGGTGACCCGGCCGGGCGCGGCCAGCAGGGGGTTGATCTCCAGCTCGGCGATCTCGGGGTGGGCGGCGGCGAGCGCGCTGATCGTGGCGACGACCCGCGCGGCGGCGGGCACGTCGACCGGCGGGCGGCCGCGGGCGCCGGTCAGCAACGCGGCGGCGCGCAGGCTGCGCAGCAGCTGCTCGGCACCGGCCTGGTCCACCGGGGCGAGTGCGAAGGCGACGTCGGCGAGCACCTCGGTGAACACCCCGCCGAGGCCGACCATGACGACCGGCCCGAACCGCGGGTCCCGGCGGACGCCGGCGATCAGCTCGACGGTGTCGCGCAGGTCGGCCATCGCCTCGACGGTGTAGCCGGGCGCCCGCAGCCGGGCGTGCATGTCCGCCAGCGCCGCCCGCAGCTCGTCCGCTGTGGACAGTCCCAGTGCGACACCGCCGGCGTCGGACTTGTGCAGCAGCCCTTCGGCCTTGAGCACGACCGGGTAGCCGATCCGCTCGGCCGCGGCCACCGCCTCCGCGGCGGTGGTGACGCGGGCGCCGTCCGGGAACGCCACCCCGGCGGCGGCGAACAGCGCCCGCGACGACCAGTAGCCGTCGTCGGTGACCGGTTCGGCCGGTGCGGGCACCGCGGCCGGGGCTTCCGGGGCGGGGGCGGACCCGAGCAGCGCCAGGGCGCGGGGGGCCTGCTCGACGGCACCGAACACGGGCACCCCGCGCTCGGCGAGCGCCCGCGCCGCCGGGCTGTCCGCGCGCATGGTGTGCACCACCACCGGCTTGCCCTGCCCGCGCACCAGGTCCGCGATGCGGTGCGCGGTGGCCAGCTCCCCGGCGCCCAGCCGCTCCCCGTACTCCCGGTAGCCGCCGAAGTAGCCGGTCATCAGGACCGCGTCGGTGTCCGGTTCGGCCAGGGTGACCTCGAGCACCCGGGTGAACGAGGTGATGTCCTGCTCACCCGCGCACGCCAGGTCGATCGGGTTGCGCACACCCGCCGACGGCGGCAGCTCGCGGCGCAACGCGGCCGACAGCCGCGCGGAGAACTCGGGCACCGCCAGGCCGGCGGCCTCGGTGACGTCCGCGGCGACCGAGGCGTGTCCGCCGCCGTCGGCCAGGACCGCCACCCGGCGCACCTCGACCGGTCCCTGCTGGCGCAGGGTGGCGGCCAGGTCGGCGAGCTCCCGCGGCGTCGCCACGCGGTAGACCCCGGCCGCGCGGCAGGCGGCGTCGATGACGTCGCTGTCGGAGGTGAGCGAGCCGGTGTGCGACGCCGCGCCTCGCACCGACGCCGCGCTGCCGCCGACGGTGAGCAGCACGACGGGTTTGCCGGCCCGCCGGGCCTGCGCGGCGGCGTCGGTGAACTCGCGGCCGTCGCCGAAGTCCTCGCAGTACACCGCGATCAGCTCGGTGCCCGCGTGCCGGGTGCACGAGCGGATCAGGTCGGCCACGCCCACGTCGGCCTGGTTGCCGAGCGAGGCGAAGCGCGCGAACCCGAGCCCGTGGCCGGTGAGGAACCCGCTCAGCTCCAGCGCCATGTTGCCGCTCTGCGACAGCAGGCTGACCGTGCCGGACGGCAGCGGGTTGGAGGCCAGGGTGAGCCCGGTGGTCGAGTCCGCGACGCCGAGGCAGTTCGGCCCGAGCAGGACGGCCCCGGCGGATCGCACCCGTTCGGTGACCCGCTGCTGCAGCGCCGGGCCCTCGGCGCCGAGCTCGGCGAAGCCCGCGGTGATGCCCACGACGGCGCGGGCGCCCGCGGCCAGGGCGTCGTCCACGGCCGCCTCGAACCCGGCCGCCGGCACCGCCACCACCACCAGCTCGACCGGTTCGGCGAGCTCGGCCAGCGAGCGGGCCGCGGGGCGGCCGAGGACGGTCCCGCCGCGGCGGTTGACCAGGTGCACCGGGCGGCGGCCGAGCATGCGCAGCGCCTGCACCGCGATCCAGTTGCCGTACTTCGACTCGTCGTCGCTGGCGCCCACGACCGCGACCGACGACGGGTCGAACAACACGTCTGCGTCCCGCCCTGCGCGGGGGAGCACGGCGGTCATCGCACCGGCTCCGGCGCCGGGTGGCCGGTGCCCCACGCGTCCGCGCCACCGTCGACCGTGATCGTCGTCCCGGTGACGTACCGGCCGCCCGGCGAGGCCAGGAACGCCACCACGTCGGCGACCTCCTCGGGCGTGCCCAGCCGCCCGAGCGGCACCGCCTGCGCCCAGCGCGCCCGGTCGGCGGCGGGGTAGTTCTCGCGCAGGCCCTCGGTCTCGATCGTGCCGGGCGCCACGCACAGCGAGCGGATGCCGTAGCGGCTCCACTCCAGCGCCAGCCCCGCGGCGAGGTTCTCCAGCGCGGCGCGGGCGGCGGTCGCGTGCACCATGCCGGGGATGCCGCGGCGCGGCGAGAAGGCGAGGAAGAACACCACGCCGGTGCGCGCGGGGATCATCGCGCGCACCGCGACCTCCCGGGTGACCGCCCAGCTGCCGTCGACCGCGAGCCGGTGCACGGCCCGCCAGCCCTTGGCGGTGATCTCCTCGGCGGGCGCGGCGAACTGGCCCCCGGCGTTGTTGACCAGCACGTCGATCCGGCCGAACTCCGCCAGCGCCCGGTCCACCAGCCGTGTCACCTGCTCCTCGTCGCGGATGTCCGCGGGCACGGCCAGCGCGCGGGCGCCGAGTTCGGCGATCTCCCCGCGCACCTTCTCCAGGTGCTCGGCGCGGCGGCCGGCCAGCACCACCCCGGCGCCGCACCGCGCCAGCGCGAGCGCGGTCGCCCGGCCGATGCCGGTGCCGCCGCCGGTGACCAGGGCGATCCGCCCCGCCAGCGCGTCCGGCCGGAGCACGCCCTCGTGCCCCTGCCCGTTGAGTGTCATCGAGCCCCACCCTTCTCCAACCGGTCTGACTGATGCGTCAGTTAGCGGCATGGTGTGGGTGGTTGTCAAGAGGTGCGGTCGGGGTCTGGGTGAGAAGAACGCTGGTCAAGTGGGGATATGCCCGGGTCGACCGGCCTTGACCGATTCCGCGCGGTGGTCTGACTGACGCGTCAGTTGGAGGGGTGTGGTTAGATCGGGGCCGGGACAGCACACCGGCAGAGGGAGGACCAGGAGTGCCCACCGCGGCCGAGAGCGCCACCAGCACACCGCCCGCCGAGCCGGAACGGGACGCCCGCCGCGCGGCGATCCTCGACGCCGCCGCGCGGCTGATCGCCGAACGCGGCTACCACGCCGTGCGGGTCGCCGACATCGCGCGCGAGGTGGGGACCAGCACCGGCGCGGTGCACTACTACTTCCCGGGCAAGAACGACGTGCTCACCGCGGCGCTGCGTAGCGCGGTGGACCGCGCGTTCGAACGGCAGAGCGCGGAGCTGCGCCGCTTGGACGACGCGCACGCGCGGCTGCTCCGGCTGATCGAGATGCAGCTGCCGAAGGTCGGGGTGGTGCGCGACGAGTGGTCGGTGTGGATGCAGTTCTGGGCGGAGGCGACGATCAACCCGGAGCTGCGCCCGGTGCACAACGCCTTCTACGCGCGCTGGCACGACACGATCGCGCGGATCGTCCGCCGCGGCCAGCGGCAGGGCACCTTCTCCGCCGACGTCGACCCGGACGAGGTGGCCGTGCGGCTGAGCGCCCTCACCGACGGCCTGGCGATCCAGGTGCTGACCGGAGCGCCGGGCATCACGGTGACGGTGATGCGGGAGGTCCTGGTGGCTTTCGTGCGCCGCGAACTGTCCGTGTGACGAGTCGGGTACGGCGTCGGCAGGTGGCCCGCCACCTGCCGACGCCGAGCTGTCACTGGCCGGCCGCTGTGCCCCCCTCCGGGCTCACCGCCAGCGGCCGGAGTCGCCGGGCTCGTTGACGATGCGGGGCAGCCCCAGCGGGTTCGCGTCCCGCAGCGCGAGCGGAAGCAGTGCGTCCGGGGCGTTCTGGTAGGTCACCGGGCGCAGGAAACGCTCGATGGCCGCCGTGCCGACCGAGGTGTGCGACACGGCGGTGGTGGCGGGGTAGGGACCGCCGTGGTGCTGGGCCGGGGTGACCGCCACCCCGGTCGGCCATTCGTTGAACACCACGCGACCGCTGCATCGCGCCGCCACCTCGACCAGCGCGGCCAGGCGTGCCCGTTCCTCCCCGTCCGGACGGTTCGACGTCTGCACCGTGACCGTCAGGCTTCCCGCCACCGCGGCGAGGAGTCCGGGCAGGGCATCGTCCACTTCGTACTCCGCGATCACCGCGGAGGGGCCGAAGTTCTCGTCCAGGAGCACGTCGCGGTGCTCGTGCAGGTTCTGCACCGGCCCCGCGTGGAACAGGGCCGGGCTGACCGCGGGAATGCCGGACGGATCGGCGTGTTCCCGCCCGCTCGTCAGAACCTTGACACCGGCCACGTTCGCCAGTTCGCCGAGCCGCTCGTGGTACCGCCGCGCGATGCCGGTCGTGAGCATCCGGGCGGGCGGCACGCCGTCGGCGAGCTCGGCCACGCGCTCCGGCAGGCCGGTGCCCCGGGGGAGGAGGAGCACGCCCGGCTTGGTGCAGAACTGACCCGCGCCGAGGGTGAACGATCCGACGAAGCCCTCGGCGATCTGCTCGCCGCGCTCGCGTGCCGCTTCCGGGGTGACGATCGCGGGGTTGATGCTCCCGAGCTCGCCGAAGAACGGGATGGGCGAGGGCCGCGAGGCGGCGATGTCGAAAAGGGCCCGGCCACCCGCGACCGATCCGGTGAACGCGGCCGCGGCGACGCGCGGGTCCCGCAGCGCCCGCACGCCGGCGCCGCGGCCGGTGATCAGGTCGAAGGTGCCCTCCGGCGCCCCGGCACCGAGCAGTGCCGAGCGGACGAGGTCCGCGGTGAGCCGCGAGGTCGCGGGGTGGCCGGGGTGGGCCTTCAGGAGTACGGGGCAGCCTGCGGCGAGGGCGGAGGCGGTGTCTCCGCCGGCCACCGAGAAGGCGAACGGGAAGTTACTCGCGGCGAAGACGAGCGCCGGGCCGAGCGGGACCAGCCAGCGCCGCAGATCCGGCCGGGCGCCGAGGGCGTATCCGGGGTCGCTGCGGTCGATGACGATGCGGAGACAGGAGCCGTCGCGCAGCAGATCGGCGAACATGCGCAGCTGCACGGTGGTCCGCTTCACCTCACCGGTGAGGCGGGCCTCGGGGAGGCCGGTCTCCGTCACGGCGGCGGCGACGAGGTCTGCCGTGGCGGCGTCGAGTGCGTCGGCGACCGCGGAGAGCGCCTCGGCGCGCGGGCGCGGTGCCCACTGCCCCCACTCCGGTGCCGCCGTGGCCGCCGCGTCCAGACATCGGTCGACCTCCGCGGCCGGTGTCTCGTGCTCCGCACTGTCCACTGTGGTCATGCCAGCTTCCTTTCGATCGCTTCAGGAACGGATTTCGCCGAGACGCCCGCGGTGGAAGACGAGGGGGTCGCCGTCGCCCGCTTCCAGGTGGCGGACGCGGGCGATCACGATGACGTGGTCGCCGCCGTCGAGCTCGTGCCGGGTTTCGCAGTCGATCCAGGCGTGCGCCCCGGAGATGCGCGGGGTGCCGTGCGGGGATTCGTGCCAGTCCACCGCGCTGAACTTGTCCTCGCGTTTGCTGGACAGCGCCCGGCACACGTCCTCCTGCCCGGCGGCGAGGACGCTGGCGCTGAACCGGCCTGCCGGGCGGATCTTCGGCCAGCTGCTGGAGGTCAGCGCGACGCTGAAGCTGACCAGGGGCGGGTCCAGGGACAGGGACTGGAACGTGCCGACGACGAGGCCCGCGGGCTCCCCGGTCCGGCGGCGGCCGGCGACGACCACGACACCGGTGGGCAGGTGTCCCATCACGTCGCGGAAGTGCCGGGGTTCGATCGTCGAAGGTGAGGTGATCACGGGAGTTCCTCCAACCAGGTGGTGGTCAGCGTGCGCCGGTGAGGTGCGTGGCGAGTTCGCGTGCGGTCCGCAGCCCGCTTTCGATGGCGCCGTCGATGAAGCCGGCCCACAGGCCGGCGTGGTCGCTGCTGGCGAAGTGCAGGACGCCTTCCGGTTGCTGCTGGGCGTTCAGGTACCGGGTGACCTGGTACGGACGGTGCATCATCCACGTCTCCCGCGAATAGGGGTCGGACATCCAGTCGTGGCCGGTCGTGTCCAGGACGTCGAGGTCGTCGCGCCACACCCGCAGCGCCGCAGTCACCGCGTCGCAGTCGTCCGGCGAGATCCGGGCGGCGTCCGCGCCGAAGGCGACCAGGACGGCGTCGTCGTCCCCGAGGTATTCGGTGCGCACGACCGACAGGGGATGGGCGGCCGAGGAATAGGCGAAGAACGGCTCGATCGGCCCGCGCACGCGGATCCACACCTTGACGCCCTTCGATGCCGCCTTCTCCTTGCTCGCGGCGAGCTTCCCGGCGCACAACGGCGGGGAGACCTCCAGGTCGCCGAGGATGTTCTGGGGCAGCGTCACCACGACCCGCCGCGCGCGAATCCGCTCACCGGCGGCCGTGGTGAGCACCGCGCGGTCCGGCCCGTGATCGATCCGGCGCACTTCCGTGGAGGTGCGGATCTCGGCGCCGGCGTCGGCGGCGATCGCGTCGACCAGGGACCGGGTGCCGCCGGCGAGCCGGAAGACCGCCGACGCCTCGTGCATGAGGTGCCAGGATCCTGCGGTGGCGGCGGTCCAGCGCAGCGCGCTGGTGAAGGCGCCGTCGGCGAGGGGAGCGTTGAAGTGCCCGACCCACGCCGCCTCGTTGGCGTGGTACTCCTCGGCCGGCAGGGCGAGTTCGTCGAGCTTGTCCTGCACGCTGAACCCGTCGACCTCGGCCAGTGCCGGCTCGGCGAGCGGCTCGGCGGGGCGGGGGAGCCAGCGCATGGTGCCGGCCAGGAGGCGCCGCATGCCGGGGTCGATGAGCTGCATGAACTCCTCCAGCGTGCCGGTGCGGACCTCGTCGCCGGCCAGCCAGTACGCCTGCTCGGGGCGGGGACCGCGGGTCACCGCGAGGCCGTAGCGGGTCACCTCGGCCCACACGTGCGGCTGCACCCAGTGCAGCCAGGTGCCGCCCATCTCCAGGTCGCGGCCCAGCCGGTGGTCGGTCCACACGCGGCCGCCCAGCCGGTCGCGGGCTTCCAGCACGAGAACCCGGAGGCCCTTGGCGCTCAGCTCACGGGCGGCGACCAACCCGGCGATCCCGCCGCCGATCACGGCGACGTCGACTTCCTCAGGCACTGTGACACTCCGTCGTGGTCGGAATCCTGAACTAGATGTTCATAAAATGAACACGGCAGCATTGTGACTTCTCGTCCCGGGAACCGTCAAGAGCCGAGAAACGTCAAGCGTAGAAGCAATTTTTCCGCCGGAGGGTTGACGGGCGAGGATGACCCGTGTCACCTTGTTCGAACATAACGGTCAATATGTGAACACTACGCAGGAGTGGATCATGCCCTCGTCGAACGTCGCCGAAGCCCTCGCCACACTCGCCGCAGGCGGGAAGGTCCTCGTGGTCGATGACGAGGACCGGGAGAACGAGGGCGACCTGATCATGGCCGCCGAGCACGCGACCACCGGCGAGGTTGCGTTCTTCCTGGAGCACACCTCGGGTTTCCTGTGCGTCGCGATCGACGAGGACCGGGCGGACGCCCTCGGGCTGGACCTGATGGTCGCGGACAACACCGAGAGCCAGCGCACCGCGTTCCTGGTCAGCGTCGACTACCGGCACGGAACCACCACCGGGATCAGCGCGGAGGACCGGGCGAAGACGATCCGCGCCCTGGCCGATCCGGGCCTGCAGCCCGCCGACCTCGCCCGGCCTGGTCACGTCATGCCGTTGCTCGCCAAGCCCGGTGGGGTGCGGCAGCGGCGCGGGCACACCGAAGCGGGAGTGGAGCTGTGCCGGCGGGCCGGGCTGAGCGGAGCCGCCCTGCTGTGCGAGATCGTCACCCCGGACCGGCGGCGGATGATGCGCGGCCCGGAGCTGACCGAGTTCGCCGCGCGCCACGGCATTCCGATGATCTCCATCGAGGACCTGGTCCGCTGGCTGGACGGCGGCGATCCCGCGGTGCGCCGCACCGGGCAGGCCGCCATCCCCACCGACCTCGGCACCTTCCAGGTCCGCGCCTACCGGTCCGGCGACGTCGAGCACGTGGCGCTGACGATGGGCGACCTCGACGGCGGGGACGTGCTCGTCCGGCTGCACAGCGAATGCCTCACCGGTGACCTGCTCGGCTCGCTGCGCTGCGACTGCGGGGCGCAGCTGCACATGGCGCTGGAGGCGATCGCCACCGAGGGGCGCGGCGTCGTCGTCTACCTGCGCGGGCACGAAGGCCGGGGGATCGGGCTGGGGCACAAGCTCCGCGCCTACCAGCTGCAGCAGTACCAGGGACTGGACACGCTGGAAGCGAACGTCGCGCTCGGCTTCCCGGTCGACAGCCGCGACTACACCGCCGCCGCGTGGATCCTCGCCGACCTCGGCGTCTCCTCGGTCCGGCTGTTGACCAACAACCCGGACAAGTGCCGCGCGCTCACCGGCTGCGGCGTGACCATCAACGAGCGCCTCACCCTCGAAGCCCCGGCGAACGAGCACAACACGGCTTACCTCGCGGCCAAACGGCACCGCATGGGCCACCGGCTCGAACAGATCGCCTGATCTCACCACTCGGAAGAAGGAGCACGACGATGACGTCTCGGCGGATGCGCTTGTTCGCCTTCGATTTCCAGGGCCCCGCGCACCTCTCGGCGGGCCTGTGGCGCCACGAGCGGGATCGCAGCGCCGGCTACACGGACCTGCGCTACTGGACGGACTACGCGAAGCTGCTGGAGGAGGGCCGGTTCGACGGGATCTTCTTCGCGGACAACGTCGGATACCACGACGTGTACCAGGGCAGCGTCGCCGCCGCTCTCGCCGACGCCGCGCAGATCCCCGCCAACGACCCGTTCCTCGTGGTCTCGGCGATGGCGAGCGTCACCGAGCACCTCGGGTTCGGCCTGACCGGCTCGACCTCCTACGAGCACCCCTACGCGCTGGCGCGCCGGTTCACCACGCTGGACCACCTCACCCGCGGCCGCGTCGGGTGGAACCTGGTGACCTCCTACGCCGACAGCGCCGCCCGCAACCTGGGCACCGGACAGCAGGTCCCGCACGACGAGCGCTACGACATGGCCGCCGAGTACCTGGAGGTCTGTTACAAGCTGTGGGAGGCCTCGTGGCAGGACGACGCAGTCGTCCGCGACCGGGCCACCGGGGTCTATGCCGACCCCGCCCGCGTGCACGAGATCGGCCACCACGGCAAGTACTTCACCGTGCCCGGCATCGCGCTGTGCGAACCGTCGCCCCAGCGCACCCCGGTCATCTTCCAGGCCGGCGGCTCGTCCAAGGGACGGGCGCTCGCCGCGGCGCACGCGGAAGCGGTCTTCGTCAACGCCGTGTCGATGCCCGCCCTCACACGGCAGGTCGGCGCGGTGCGGGGCCTAGCCGCCGAAACCGGCCGGGATCCGGGCAGCGTCAAGGTGCTGCAGATGCTCAACGTCGTGGTCGCCCCCACCGACGAAGCCGCCCAGGAGAAGTACGAGTCCTACCGCCGCCTGGTGAGCTACTCCGGCGCGATGGCCCGCTACAGCGGCTGGACCGGCCTGGACATGGCCCAGTTCGACCCCGACGTGCCGCTGCGGCACGTCAAGACCAACGCCGGGCAGACCATGGTCGACCTCTTCTCCAAGATGGACCCGGACAAGGAGTGGACACCGCGCGACATCGCCGAGTTCATCGGCATCGGTGGCACCGGCCCCACCATCGTCGGGTCCCCGGCCACCGTGGCCGCCGAGCTGATCCGCTGGATGGACGAAACCGGCGTCGACGGGTTCAACCTCGGGCACGCCGTGAAACACGCCGACATCGCCGACTTCATCGAGCTCGTCGTCCCCGAACTGCAGCGCCGCGGTGCGATGTGGACCGAGTACGAAGGCAGCACCCTGCGGGAGAAGCTCTACGGGCCCGGTACCGTCCGGCTCCGCGACGACCACCCCGGGCACGCCTTCGCCCACCGGGCACGCACGCTGGAGCTGAGCCACTGATGCAGACCTCCGAACTCCGCGACGTCGCCATCGCCCTGCGCACCGCGCGGAACAACCGCGAAGCGATCCCGGCGCCGACGAAGACCTGGCCGGACCTCGACGCCGACAGCGCCTTCGCCGTCCAGCGCATGGGCGCCGAAGCCGCGGTCGCCGAAGGGGACCGCGTGGTGGGCTACAAGCTGGGCAACATCGCCAAGGCCATGCAGGACGCGTTCGGCCTCGATCAGCCCGACTACGGCCACCTGCTGGCGAGCACCTTCGCCTGCGAGGGCACCACGATCGACCGGAGCCGGTTCATCGCGCCGTTCGTGGAGCTGGAACCGGCGTTCGTCCTCAAGGGCCACCTGCGCGGGCCCAACGCCACCGTCGCCGAGGTCATCACCGCGGTCGATTACGTCCTGCCCGCGATCGAGATCATCGACTCCCGCGTCGAGAACTGGGCCATCGACCTGCCGGACACCCTGGCGGACAACGGATCCACCGGCGCGGTCGTCCTCGGCGGCACACCGCGGTGCCTGACCGACCTGACCTTGCGCGACACACCGGGCGTGCTGCACTTCGCCGGCCGCCCGGTCATGTCCGGGAACACGGGCAACATCCTGGGCAACCCGCTGGCCGCGACCGCCTGGCTGTGCAACCGGCTCGCCGCCTACGATGTCGCGTTCGCCCCGGGGGAGGTGATCCTCCCCGGAAGCTGTCTGGAAGCCGTGCCGATGCGCGAGGCCGGCCACTGGTCGGGCACCTTCGACGGCCTCGGAACCGTCGAGTTCGACGTCGCGTAACCCCCACCGCAAGGAAGTGATCAACGATGACCACGACCCACAACCCCGGTGACGTCGGGGAAACCGAGAAGACCCGGACCGCCAAACGACGCTTCCTCGCCAAGCTGACCGCAGCCACGGTCGGCGGCATGTTCATCGACGGCTACATCCTGGGCATCGTCGGCAACGCCATCGGCGCGGTCAACGACGAGCTCGGTATGTCGCTGTTCATGGAGGGCCTCACCGGCGCGGCCGCCCTGATCGGCATCTTCTTCGGCGGGCCGCTCGGCGGGTGGCTCGCCGACAAGCTCGGGCGCAAGCCCATGTTCACCCTGGACCTGGCCCTGTTCATCATCGGCTCGGTGCTGCAGTTCTTCGTCGACTCGGCCTGGCAGCTGTTCTTCGTGCGGCTGCTGATGGGCGTCGCGATCGGCGCCGAGTACTCGGTGGGCTGGCCGCTGCTCGCGGAGTTCGCGCCCGCCCGCTTGCGGGGCAGGCTGATGTCGCTGTCCGAGGTGTTCTGGTACGTCGGGTTCATGCTGGCCTCCGCCGTGGCCTACGTCCTGGTCGCGGTGTTCTCCGTGGACTGGCGGATCGTGCTGGGCACCAGCACCGTGCCCGCCGTGATCCTGTTCGTGGTCCGGTTCGGGCTGCCCGAATCGCCCCGCTGGCTGATGAACCAGGGCCGTGTGGAGGAGGCCCACCGGATCGCGCACACCTACCTGGAGGAGCCGGAGGACGCGCTCGACCCGGGTGACGGGCGGCCCCGCCGCGGTGCGCTCGGGATGCTGTTCTCCCGCGACTACTGGCGCGCGACGACCTTCATCTCGGTGTTCTGGTTCTGCGCCGTCGCGCCGTACTTCGCCATCGCGACCTTCGCCGCCAGCGTGCTGGCCGACTACGGTCTCGGCGACGGGCTGGTCGGCGCACTCGGCGTCAACGGGCTCGCCCTGCTCGGCGTCTTGGTCTCCCTGCTGCTGATCGACCGGATCGGGCGGCGCAAGCTCACGATCCCGCAGCAGTGGGTGGCCGCCGTGGTCCTGGTGGTCATCGGGTCGTGGCCCGGGGCGCCGGCCGGTGTGGTGCTGGTCTGCTTCCTGGTTTTCGCCTTCGCCAACGCCATGTGCACGGCGCTGACCGGCGTCTACCCGGGCGAGATCTTCCCCACCGAGATCCGCGGTGTCGGCACCGGGTTCGCGACCGCGTTCAGCCGGATCGGCGCCGGCGTCGGCACGTTCCTGCTCCCGTGGTCGATGCACAACCTGGGGGCCGGGCCGACCATGCTCATCGCGGCCGGGGTCTGCGTCGTCGGCGCGGTGGTCTCCCAGGTCCTCGCGCCGGAGACGATGGGCAGGCCGTTGAGCGAGACCTCGGCGCCGCACCGCCCGTAACCTCGTCCGCGCGCGTTCGTATACTGAACACCCTGGGTGTTCTCTGAACGCGTGACGAGGAGGGGCGATGGGGGACGAGCAGACGGAGCTGACCAACAAGTCGGTCGCGAAGGCGGTGCGCCTGCTGCGCGAACTGGCGGCTCAACCGCGCACCGGTGCCACCGCCACCGTGCTCGCGAAAGCCGCCGGCCTGAGCAGGCCCACCGCGTTCCGTCTGCTGCTCAGCCTGGAGCAGGAGGGGCTCGTCGACCGGATCGACAACAACTACATCCTCGGCTGGGAGCTGGCCCGGCTCGGCCGCCGCGCCGACCCGCACGCCGGCCTGGTGGCGCGGGCCCAGCCGTTGCTGCAGGAGCTGGCGGACAAGTTCAACGAGTCGGTGACCCTGTCGGTGCCGAACGCCGAGGGCGGGCTGGACCTGGTGGCGGAGGCCGCCGGCTCGCACGTGCTGGGTGTCCTCGGCCGCAACATGATCGGGCAGCGTTATCCGCTGCACGCCAGCTCGACCGGCAAGGTGCTGCTGGCCGAGCAGCCACCCGAGCGTTTGCCGGCGCTGCTGCCGGAGAAGCTCGAGGCCTACACGCCGCACACCATCACCGACCGGGCGGTCCTGTTGCGGGAGCTGGAACAGGTCCGCGAACAGGGCTTCGCCATCATCGACAACGAGCTGGAACCCGAGCTGCTGTCGTTGTCCCGCCCCATCCGCGACGCGAGCGGAACCCTGGTGGCGATCCTGACGCTGAACGGCCCGCGCACCCGGTTCGGCCGCGCGCAGATCCCCGAGGCGCTGAACCAGATGCAGAACACGATCGACCGGCTGAGCGAGGCCTTCTGGCACGATCCGGCGGCCGGCTGACCGGCACGGCACGGGTGGACGGTGTCAGCCGGAGCTCAGGCGGACCGGGGTCCCGTCGGGCACGTCATGCAGCTGCCGCGCGATCGGTCCGCGGATGCGCATGCAGGTGACCGCGTCCTTGGCGACGAGGTTGTCGTCGTCGTACTCGCCGCCGAGTACGAAGAACCGCAGCGGGATCAGCCGTTCGTCGTAGTCGAGGGCGCCGTGGACGCGCTGCCAGCGGGTGGCGAAGGCGCGCGCGGCGTGTGCGTCGGCGTCGGAGGCGAGCCATTCGGTCCAGCCGGACAGGGTGTCGCTGAGGAACTCGCGGTGCCCGGTCTCCGGGTCGAAGGTGACGACCCGGGCGTTGTCCTCGATCGCGAACTGCACTCCGAAGAGGTCCTGGCCGAAGCACAGCAGGCCGTCGGCGAGGCCGGAGTAGGTGTCCTTCCACGTTTCCGGTGCGTTCCACCGGATCAGCTCCGGGCCGAGCCCCTCCGGGCCGACGCGGAAGACCTGAGCACCGGCGTTGGCGAGCGTGAACCCGTTGACCCGGCTCAGCAGGTCCGCGAGTTCGCCCACCGGCCCGTGGGCGGCGCCGAGGTCGGCGCGCACCGCGGCGCCGAGGGGGTGGCGGCCGGCCCGGAGCAGCTCGTCGAAGGCGGGATGGGTGCGCATGTCAGTCGGTCTCCCTGATCACGAAGGTGTCGCCGGGGTCGAGGTTCTTCGTCTGGCCTCCCATGGTGGCACCGGCGGAGCGGTTGTCGCGGGACGGGATGAGCTTGACGCTCGGGTCCCAGTCGTCGTGACGCCTGCCGCCCTCCACGCTCATGGCGGGCGGGAACTCGTCCCGGTCATGACCCGGCAGTCCGACGTCCCGGCCGTACGGGATACCCTGCATCGCCTCGTCCCGGCGGGCTTCCTTTTCGGCGGCGTTCTTGTCGACCGTGAGCACCTCCGGGGTGGACCGGCTCATCACGTAGGTGTCGCCGGACCAGATCTGGCCCCGCTGCGACTCCCGGATGTGTTGCAGGCTGTCCTTGTGCCGGTCCCGGTCCAGGTACACCTCGACCGGCGATTTCTTGCCGTCCAGGGCCTGGGCGGTGTGGTGCAGCTCGTTGCGCGCCTGCGAGCTCGCGTTGAGCACGGCGTCGCCCGCGTGGTTGCCCAGGAAATCCACGGTGTCCGGGGTGAGCGCTTTGCCGACTGCTTCCAGCTGGTCGTTGCCGGTCACGCTGGCGAGCCATTCCGAGGCGGCGTCCACGGCGCGGGCCGCGGTCTCGACACCGGTCTCGGCGACATCGTCCAGTGTCCGTCCGGCCAAGCTCGCGAGGTTGCCGAGCGCGCGAAGGTTTTCCGCCTCCGGCACGTCACCCTTGCTCCCGGTCGAGCCCGGCGCGCCGGGCGTCTTCGGCGTCTTGCCCGGATTCGCGACCTCGGCGCCCCTCAGGTCGTCGCCCATCGTCTTGATGTTCGCCGCCGCCACGGCGTACCTGTTCTGGTTCTGCTCGGCGGTCGTGGCGACGAGGTTGCGGGTGACGACTTCGCTTTCCTCCGGGGACAGCAGGGTTTTGCCGAGCTGGTCGTCGGCGTCGGCGCGGGCGGTGTTGGCCGCCGTGTCCTGCCGGGCGCTGGAGATCTCGTTGCCGCTCGCCGTGGCGAACCGGGTGAGGGCCCGGGCGTCGTCGCCCGCCGCCTGCGCGTCCGCGGCCGACGTCCGGGCGCGTTCCCGCGCCGCCTCGGCCGGCTCGCCACGCCACTCCTGGCCGGTGTGGCCGGCGAACCGGTGCGCTTCGTCCCGCGCGGGCTGGGTGTCCTCACCGGCCCGGCTCCACGCCTCGCCGGCCTCGTGGATTCCGTCCGGCCGGGCAGGGGTCGGTGCGAGTGACTCCACTTCCCGCGTGAAGTCACTCTGCGCCGGCTCCGTCGTGCTCGGATCGCGCCGGCCGTCGGTGGCCTCCCGCTCCGCTGTCCGTCCGGAGTCCTCCTGCTGCCGCGCTTCCGGGCCCGCACCATCGGGGAATCGGTCCGATGTGGACCGTTCGTCGGCGGGGGCCTCCCCTTGCGTTTCACCCGCGCGGTTCTCACCGGACGGCTGCTCCCCGGACGGTGAGCCCTTCGCGGGCTGGTCCGCGGACGGAGCCGGATCCGATGACGCTGGTGCCGCGGGCGCGGCTCCACCGGAGTCCGCCGGGGGAGCGCCGCCGCTTCCTGGTGACCCGGCCATTCCCGACCACCTCGCTGCCGCTCGTCCGTGGTGAGCAGTCTCGGGGGTGGTGGTCCTGCCGCGGTGGCCCGTGACCTGTTCCGGTCACCCCGGACGGAGCGCGCTCACCTGCGCATCGGAACGTGCTGCCCGCTCAGGAGGCCGCGGGGTGGAACGGCTCGTGCTCGCCGCGGAACGCGGCCGAAGTCCGGGCCAGTGCGCCCGCCCGTAGCTCGGTCACCCGGCTCGTCTCGGCGAGCGTCGCCAGAGACGGGCCGCCCAGGTAGGCCGCGCCGAGGTCGGTCGCGCGCACGCACAACTCGGCCGGGGCCGTGGTCCGCGAGCACGTCACCCGGGCGCCGTCCGCGGTCAGCCGGTACCGGCCGGAGTTCCACGGGCAGAACGAGTCGCACACGGACAGCACCACGTTCAGCGGCGTGGCGTACCGGCGCACGGCCAGTGCGCGCTCCACGTCGACCAGCCGCACCCACAGGTTGTCCACCGGCGCGAGCTGCCCGCGCGGCAGCGGTGAATCCACCGGCACCAGCGCCGACACCCGGCGAGGGCCCGCCAGCAGGAACCGCCACAGCGCCGCGTGAGCCTGGTCCGTCGTCGCGACCACCCTCGGCGACCCGCAGCGCGCCCGCGTCGCCCCTGCGGTAGAGCGCGTAGCCGGTCACCTCGCCCTCCGGCGAGTCGTGCACCGCGGCCGACGTGAGCAGCGTGTCCCAGAACCGCGGCGGCCGCGAAGTCCAGCCCACCGACCTCGGCCGCACCGCGTCGTACACCGGTTCGAGCAACGCCCCTGCCGACGATCCGTCCAGCAGCCGGATCCGGCCCGCCCCCAGGTCCGCGTCCGGCCGGAGCACGCCGCGCGCGTGCAGCCGCACCGCTCGCGCCGCTGGCCCGAACCCGAACCGCGCGCAGCTCCCAGCGCCCGACGCGATCGTCTCGCCCGACTCGTACAACTCGGTCAGCTGCCGTCCCAGCAACTCCGCCAGCAGCCAGTCCTGCGCGGGGGAGACCGCCACCACCTCGGCGACCGGCACCACCGCCCCGGGCACCGTCAGCTCCCGCGACACGACTGTCACACCGCCGACGATCTCGCCCTCGTCCACCGCCACGATCGTGCGGCCGCGCTCGGCCGTGCCCCGCAGCCTGTGCTGCGCGGGCTCCGTCAGCGGCCGGAAGTGCACACAGCCGGTGTAACCCGGCGGGCCGGTCGCGCGCCAGAGGATTCCGCCATCACCCGCGCGGGTCCCGCCAGCCGCTGCGACAACGACCGCGACGTGGCCGACAGCAGGCGCGCCAGCTCGCGCGGCCGCGCCCCGGCCACCCGCACCACCGCGCTGATCGCCGCGGCGACCCGGCCGGACGGGTCCCGCACGGGTGCGGCCACCACCAGCTCGTCCGGCGTGATCGTGCGCCGCGCGACGGCCACCCCAGACCGGCGGATGAACGCCAGCTGCCGCCGCAGCTCCCCGGGATCGGTGATCGTGTACCGCGTGTACCGCGCCAGCGGCGACCGCAGCACCTTCGGCCTGGAACGCGGGCTCGGCGTGGGCCAGCAGCACCAGCCCGGTGCCGGTGGCGTGCATCGGCCACCGGTCGCCCACCCGGCTGTTGGTCGCGGCGGCCCGCGCCCGCAGGGTCTCCACGTAGACCACCTCGCGCCCGTCCCGCACGGCCAGGTGCACGTTCCCGCGAGTCAGGGAGTGCAGGTCGTCCAGGAACGGGAACGCCGCTTCCCGCAGTTGCAGCTCGCGCGGGGCCAGCGCGGCCAGTTCCAGCAACCGCAGTCCCACCGAGTACCGGCCCGCCGGGTCCCGTTCCAGACCGCCCCACGACACCAGCTCGCCCGCCAGCCGGTGTGCCGTCGGCAAGGTCAGCCCGGCCCGGCGCTGGACGCCGCCCAGCGACAGCGACCGGTGCCGCGGCCCGAACGCGGACAGCACGGCCAGCACCCGGCCCGCCGCGGTGGTCATCTCGCGCTCCCGACCGGCGCGGGCGCCGCGACGCGGCCCGGCACCGGCAGCACCAGCACCGCCACCAGGCTCACCGCGCACAACAGTCCCAGGTAGAGCGCGATCGGCGGCGGGGAGTGGTAGGCGCCGTAGAGGCCCGTCGCGGCCGGGTGTCACCGCGCCGCCCACCAGGCCGCCCATCTGGTAGGCGATCGACGCGCCGCTGAACCGCATCCGCACCGGGAAGATCTCGGTGAACAACGCGCCCTGCGCCCCGGCCATGATCGCCTGCACGATCCCGGCGACCAGGAACGACAGCAGCGCCGCGCCCACGCTGCCGGTGTCGACGAGCAGGAACAACGGGAACGCCCACGCGACCGCCGCGGCCGCGCCCCAGCGCGTACACCCGTTTGCTGCCCCACCGGTCCGCGCACCGCGCCGCCACGTAGATCCGGCGATCCACGGCACCGTGGAGGCGAGGATCAGCGTCAGCAGCGTGCTGCGCCCGAACCCGGCGGCCTGGGTGCCGTAGCTGAGCATGTGGACCATCACCGTGTAGCCCACCGCGGGCGGCGCGATCGCGGCGAGGCTCGCCAGCACCAGCGTCCCCGGGCGCTCGCGGATCAGCGTCGCCGCCGGCACCCGGCTGACCTGCCGCTGCTGGCGGACCCTCTGGAACTCGGGGCTCTCGGTGAGCGTGCGCCGCACCAGCATCCCGACTACCAGCAGCGCGACGCTGACCAGGAACGGGATCCGCCAGCCCCAGGTGGCGAACCCGTCCCCGGTGGTCTCCACCACCAGCAGGAACACCAGGTTCGAGGCCAGCACCCCGATCGGCACGCCGAACTGCGCGAAGCTGCCGTACACCGCGCGCTGCCGCGGCGTGGCGTGCTCGGTGGCGACCAGCACCGCGCCACCCCACTCGCCGCCGACGCCGAACCCCTGCACCAGCCGCAGGAACACCAGCAGGATCGGCGCCGCGACCCCGATCGCGGCGTAGGTCGGCGGCAGGCCGATCAGGAACGTGGCGAGCCCGGCCAGCATGAGCGTCAGCACCAGCATCGACTTGCGCCCGATCCGGTCGCCGAAGTGCCTGATCACTGCACCGCCGAGCGGCCGCGCGATGAACCCCACCGCGAACGTGCCGAACGCGGCGAGCGTCCCGGCCAGCGGGGAGAACGACGGGAAGAACAGCGATCCGAACACCAGAGCCGAGGCGCTGCCGAAGACGTAGGAGTCGTACCACTCGATCGACGTCCCGACGCAACTGGCCAGCAGGATCGAGGCCCTGGTGGGTGGAGTGCCTGCCACGGGAGCACCCACCTTCGACGTCGGAACCGGGTGCCTCCAGTAAAGGAGCACCGCCCGCGCGCGTCGTCGGCCTGTTGCCGCGCCCGGGGAGTGCCGGCCTCAGAGTTCGAGAGCGCGCAGCAGGATTCGCAGGAGCCCGTCGAGGGTGCCGAGCTGCTCCTGGTCCAGCGCCGACAGCAGCCGGGTGACGTTGGCGGTGTGTGCCGTCATCGCGTCGTCCACGGTGGCGTAGCCCTGGTCGGTGAGCCGGACGCGGAAGCTGCGGCGGTCCGCGGGGTCGAGGGTGCGCTCGACGAGCCCGGCCGCCTCCAGCCGGTCCAGCCGGTTGGTCATGCCCGCGCGGGTCAGCATCAGGGTCGCGGACAACTGCGACGGCGTCAGCGTGTACGGAGCGCCGGAGCGCCGGAGCGCCGCGAGGACGTCGAACTCGCCCCTCTGCAGCCCGAACGAGGTGAAGACCGTCTCCTGCGCCGGGCCCAGCAGGAGCCCCACGCGGCCCAGCCGCCCGGCGACGG
The DNA here is from genome assembly GCF_003385175.1 of Amycolatopsis ruanii. Taxonomy (NCBI): domain Bacteria; kingdom Bacillati; phylum Actinomycetota; class Actinomycetes; order Pseudonocardiales; family Pseudonocardiaceae; genus Amycolatopsis; species Amycolatopsis ruanii. Next base: position 4,744 of record NZ_PQHY01000016.1, on the reverse strand, counting down.
CGATGGCGTCGAGGTCCAGGTCCGGTCGTTCCCGCTGCCACGCCTCGACCGCCGCGTCGACGGCGTCGGCCGGCTGTTCGTTCGTCTCACTCACGGCTCCCAGTCTATTCGATGACGAGACTATCCGACGCCGTCCTATTCGACGCCGTGCTATTTGGCGCGAGATAGTTTGACAGCTTACTATCAGCCGTGTGACTATAAGGCCATGAGCACACCACCACTGACCGACCAGGAGGCTCCGCCACTCCTGGTACGGCGAGACGAGGCGGAAGTCCTGGGCGCGGGGCCGGCCACGGTCTCGCTGCTTGCCGACGTGCCCTCGACCGCAGGGTTCCTGAGCGCCACGCGCACGACGCTGGACGAGGGACAGGACGGGGCCGCGCCCCACTACCACCGCACCTCGGCGGAGACGTTCTTCGTCCTCGGCGGTGTCCTGGAGGTCCTGGTCGGCGAGGAGATCGTCACGGCGCGGGAAGGCGACCTGCTGTTCGTGCCGCCGGGCACCGTCCACGCGTTCGGCGCGGCCCCGGGATCCGGCGCCGACCTGCTGATCGTGTTCACCCCCGGTGTCGAGCGGTTCGGGTACTTCCGGCTCCTCGACCGGGTCCGCCGGGGCGACGCCGAACCGGCGCACGTCCTCGATGCGCAGGACCGCTACGACAACCACTTCGTGGACAGCACCGTCTGGCGGGACTTCCGCCGGGCCGACCGATGAGGAGACAACCCGTGCGCAAGGTCATCAACTCCACCTACGCCACCCTCGACGGCTTCATCGACAACCCGCACGAGTGGTCCCTGCAGTACTCCAACGAGGAAGCGCAGGCCTACGCCTTCACGATGACCACCGCCGCCGACGCGCTACTGCTGGGCCGCGTCACCTACGAAGGCATGGCGCAAGCGTGGCCGCAGATGGGCGGAAACCCCTACGCCGACCACGTCAACGGCATCACCAAGTACGTCGTCGCGTCGCAGCCGGTCGACACGTCGGCCTGGAACCCGACCGTCGTCATCCCCGGTGACGACGTCGTCTCCCGCGTCGCGGCGCTGAAGGAGCAGGACGGCGCCGACATCCTGATCTGGGGCGCCGGCCGGCTCACCGACACGCTCGCGGCGGCCGGCCTTCTCGACGAGTACCGGATCTGGGTGTGCCCGGTCATCAAGGGCCAGGGCGAGCCGCTGTTCCGCGAGGACAGCGCCATGAGCCTCGACCTGCTCGGCACGACGACGTTCACCACCGGCGCCGTCGTCCACACCTACCGGCCCGCCACGGCCACGTCCTGAACCGCACCGGAGGAGAAGATCGTGAACGACGAAGTCACCGGCTACATCGCGAAGACGCTGCCCTGGCAGGCCGAGATCTGCACCAAGCTGCGCGAGATGGTGCACGCCACCATCCCGGACGCCGGGGAACAGCTGCAGTACGGCAAACCGCACTTCCTCAAGAACGGCAAGCACGCCGCGGTGATCCACGTGGCGCGGAACAAGGTGTCGTTCATGGTGTTCGAGGCCGGCGACGTCGAACCCGTCAAGGGCGTGCTGAGATCCCTGGGCAACGGCGACCGCAAGGCCGCCGACTTCACCGAGGGGCAGGACGTCGACTACGACCTGCTCGCCGGCGTCCTCGCCCGGACCAGCGGCAAGCTCTGACCCGGCCCGGGCCGCCCCACGGCGGGCGGCCCGGGAACCCTTTCCGCGTCACGAAAGACGCCTCGCTCCGCTCTTCCGCGGCCTGGCATCCTCGGGTGGACCAACAGCGAGGAGCGGTTATGACGACTGTTCTGCCGGGCCCCGGGCCCCGGGGCCCTGGTCACGGAGAACACCCACCTCGTCGGCGGCGACTGGGTTCCCGCGGCCGGCGGGGACAGCATCGACGTGCTCGACCCGTCCACCGGGGATGTCCTCGCCCGGGTCCCGCGCGGCGGACCCGCCGACGCCGACGCCGCCGTGACCGCTGCGGCGGAAGCCTTCCCGGCCTGGCGCGACACCCCGGCCACCGAGCGCGCCGCGCTGATCCTGCGCTGGGTGCGGCTGATCGAGCAGCACGAAACCGAGATCGACCGGCTCGAATCACGCGAGGTGGGCCGCCCGCACTGGGGACCGCCGCCGCTGGCGCGCATCCTCACCTTCATCGCCGGCCAGGCCGACAAGGTCCAGGGTGTGTCGCTGCCCGCCGGTCCCGGTGTGCTCGGCCTGACCCTGCGCGAGCCCTACGGCGTGGTCGGCAGCATCATCCCGTGGAACGCGCCCGGCCCGATGTTCGTCAACGACGCCGGCGCCGCCATCGCCGCGGGCAACACCATCGTCGTCAAACCGGCCGAGGACGCGCCGCTCACCCCGCTCGCGCTGGCCCGGCTCGCGCTCGAGGCGGGCATCCCGCCGGGCGTGATCAACGTCGTCACCGGGTACGGCGGCGAAGCCGGCGCGGCCCTGCCCGTGCACCCCGGCATCCGGCGGACGAGCTTCGCCGGCTCCCCGGAAACCGGCTCGCTCGTCATGGCCGCCTGCGCGCGCAACCTCGTGCCGCTGCACCTGGAACTCGGCGGCAAGTCCCCGCAGATCGTCTTCGCCGACGCCGACCTGGACACCGCCATCCCGGCGATCGCGATGGGTATCACGCTCATCAACGCCAAGCAGCACGCCCGCGTTCTCGACTACGTGCGCGTGGGCCGGGAGGAGGGCGCCGAACTGGTCCTCGGCGGCGGCGTCCCGGACGGGTTCGACCGCGGGTTCTTTGTCGAGCCCACGCTGTTCGACCACGTCGCCCCGGACATGCGCATCGCGCAGGAGGAGATCTTCGGCCCGGCGCTGTCGGTCATCCCCGTCGAGTCCGAAGAGGACGCTCTGGAGGTGGCCAACGGCACCGGCTACGGCCTGGTCGCCTCCGTCTGGACGCGGGACCTCGGCCGCGCCGTGCGGATGTCGAAGGGACTGCAGGCCGGGCAGGTCGCGGTCAACGCCGCACTCGGCGCCGGGGTCACCGGCCGCTCCGACCACCTCCTCGGCGTCGACCCCGCCGACGCCGGCTACCGGCCCACCGACTGCTGGACCACCCTCGGCGGCCTGGCCCGCGACACCCGCCGGGTGCGGCTCGGCGCGGTGGTCGGCGCCGCCACGTTCCGGCAGCCCGGCATCCTCGCCACCATCGTCGCCGGCGTCGACGAGATGAGCGGCGGCCGCGTCGAACTCGGCCTGGGCACCGGCTGGTACGAGCGGGACGATGGAGTTCGGCGACACGGCCACCGGGTGCCGGGTCCGCATGCGGATGCCGTGCCCGCGGTGATCGGGGTGCTGGTGTCCGACGACCACGCCGTGGTGCGGCGGGGGATCGCGGCCTACCTGGAAAGCACCGAGGGCATAGAGGTGGTCGGCGAGGCCGTCGACGGGGACCGGGCGCTGGCCGAGCTGGCGCGGCTGGCCGCGCTGGGGTCGCTGCCGCCGGTGGTGCTGATGGATGTGCTGATGCCCGAGCTGAACGGCATCACCGCCTTGAAGGCGATCACGGCGAAGTACCCGGGCGTGCGGGTGGTGGTGCTGACGAGCTTCGGGGAGACCGAGCGGGTGCACGCGGCGCTGCAGGCGGGGGCGGCCGGGTTGACGCGGCAGCTGGTGTCGCCGCCGATGGGCCTGGCGGCGCTCACCGCGCGGGAACGCACGATCCTGGCGCTGGTCGGGCGCGGGTTGTCCAACCGGCAGATCGCGACGAAGCTGTCGATCAGCGAGCGCACGCCGCGCACGCACGTGAGCCACGTGCTGACGAAGCTCCAGCTGCCGTCGCGGACGCAGGCGGCGTTGTTCGCGAGGGTTGATCGACGCGGGTTGATCGCTGGTGGCGAAACCGTCATGCTCACGGCGAACACGGGTGTTGTGCTTGCCTTGTCCCGCCTAGGTTCGGGGCATGACTCTACGAGTGCTCCCGTCGGCGAACGCGTCGGCCTCTTTGGACGATTCGGTGTACGGGCAGCTGTTGCGTGACCGGATCGTGTTCCTCGGCACGGAGGTGACTGACGCGGTCGCCAACCGGATCACCGCGCAGCTGTTGCTGCTGGCGGCCGAGGATCCGCACAAGGACATCACGTTCTACATCAACTCGCCGGGCGGTTCGGTCACCGCCGGAATGGCGATCTACGACACGATGCGACTGATCAAACCGGACGTTTCCACGTGGGGACTGGGGTTCGTGGCGTCGATGGGCCAGTTCCTGCTGTCCTCCGGGACGCCCGGAAAGCGCTATCTGCTGCCGAACACGCGGGTGGTGATGCACCAGCCGTCGGCCGGGATCGGCGGCGCGGCCACGGACATCGCGATCCAGGCGGAGGTGTTCGGGCGGATGAAGCGCCGCCTCGCGGAGATCACGGCGCGCCAGACGGGGCAGCCGGTGGAACGCATCACGGCCGACGCGGACCGCGACCGCTGGTTCGACGCCGACGAGGCGCTCGCCTACGGATTCGTGGACCACATCGTCGGCGCCGGTGAGGAGGCGGTGAGCGCCTAGGGACGAAGAGCTCGCCGGTCGGCGGCCGCCAGCACGCGGTCCGCCACGGCCGCGTTCCGTCCGGTGGGGTTGCGCGGCCTCCGCGGGCCTGAGGCGTGCAGGGTCACCCCGCTGCCGGGCCCCTGGCCCCCGCTGTGCACCTGGTGCCCCGCCGCGGCGCGCCCCCTCACCCCCTACCGGCCGGTAGGGTGGTCGCATGGGTGTCGCCGCCGAGGAACGTCGTCTGCTGAGCCTCCTGCTGGACGAGACCGG